>NZ_JAFCTH010000015.1:0-93902 GCF_049895905.1 Polaromonas sp. DSP2-3-2b2
CATCAAAGCCTTTATCATGCCCTGCTGACCTTGCTCAGAAGCAACCCGCTTTAATCGCCTCTGCTTCCTAAGCCCCTATTTTAATAGCAAAAACTGTCGGGTATCTTGAGTGCTGTGATTGCCAGCCGGGGTGATTGCGCGCAGGTCGTTATTTCAGCGCCCTCTGTTGCTAATTTTTTACAGCGGAATTCAGCTGTAAGCCTCACTCCCGAATGCAGCGAATCACCGAAGGCTGCAACAAATACTGAAGCACCGTCTCGCGTCCGCCAGCGCCCAGACCAAACTCGGCGCGCAGCCGCGGGTTGCTGTAGATGGTCTGCGCACCCTGGCCGCCGGCATCGCGCAGCAGTACGTCGTCGCCGCGCGCGCCTTTCAGCACGGCCGTGTCATTGACAAACCTGACGGTGAACTGCAGGCCCTGCTCGCAGCGGTAAACCGGGCTTGCCGAGGTGGCCAATGGCCCGCCGCCTGTCGGGCCGGCGCAGCCTGCCAGTGCCGCCACACCTGCGAGCAGCATCCATGACGCCATGCGCTTGCCCAGAATTTTGTTCATGTTGCTGTCTTTCAATGTTTATTTGGGCCACAGCGCCCACAGCCTTAGCGGCTGGTTGACGCGCGAGGCCAGCAAGCCGGCATCGATGCCGGTTCCGGCAAAATAATCGGCTCGCACAGCGCCAACGATGGCGCTGCCGGTGTCCTGCGCCAGCACGAGCTTTTGCAGGTTGGCAGCGCCGCCGCGCGAGGCCAGCCAGACCGGCGTGCCGTAGGGAATGCTGCCCGGATCGACCGCAATCGAGCGGCCCGGCGTCAGCGGCACGCCCTGCGCGCCCTTGGGGCCGAAGCCGGCGTCGAATTCGCTCAGCGGCTGCTCCTGAAAAAAGGTGTAGCGCGGGTTGCTCCAGAGCATTTGCTGCACCCGCTGGGGGTTCCTGAACGCCCAGGCCTTGGTCGATTCGAGCCAGGGTGCGACCATCTTGCCCTCGCCTTGGTCGAGCAACCACTGGGTCACGCTGCGAAACGGCTGCTCGTTGGAGCCGGCATAGGCCACGCGCACGACGCGCTGGGAGCCGTCGGATTCAAGGATGCTGAGCCGGCCCGAGCCCTGGATGTGCAGCGACATCACCTCAACCGGGTTGTCCACCCAGGCAATCTCGCGGCCGCGCAGCGCGGCCCGGGCCTCGGGCAGGGTGTCGATTTCCTGGCGCGAGAACCATGGCTTGCGGCTGCCCAGCGTGGCCGGCGTGCGATACAGCGGCACCTCGTAGCCGACGCCCGGCCGGCGGCTGGCCCTGAGCACCGGCTCGTAGTAGCTGGTCAGCAGGCCGTCGGCGCTGCCCTGCAGCGATTCGACCCGGTAGGGCTGCAGGCGGGCAACCATCCAGGCGCGCTGGTCCTGGCTGGAGGCAATGCTCAGGCGCCGGACTTCGCCGCACAGCGGGGCAAACACCGGGCCGGGCCGCTCGCAACTCTTGATCCAGGCATTCCAGGCTTCAAACAGCGAATCTTCCTCGAAGCCCGGCAATTCGGACCACTGGACCGGCACCCAGCGGCTTTTCTGCAGGAGCCGGGGCGGCGGCAGCGGCCCCGCATCGCCTGGACGCACGCCAGCCGGAAGTGGCGCGCCGCCTGGCGTGGACATAGGCGGCAAAGGCACGCTGGTGCAGGCGGCCAAAAATGCGGCGATGGCGATAATCGACGCCTTGCGCCCTGACGGCCTTAACGGACTTGACCCCCTTGGCCGCTTCGGGCTTGCTGTCGCTTTCCAGGAATTAATCATGGCCTTACTTTTACTCGAAGCGCTGGGTGCGCTGCTGCTGCTGGTGTTCATGGTGTGGTGGACGATGTTTTCGGGCCGTCAAAAGGGCGAACTGAAGGACGAATCGGCGCGCGCGGCGCCAGATACAGAGAAAGAAGAAAAATAAGGCGCATCTGCTACAGATTGCGTAGCAGATTGGCCAGCTCGACCGCCGACTTGACGCCCATTTTCTCAAAAACCCGGGCGCGGTGCACTTCGACGGTCCGCACGCTGATATCGAGCTGGTCGGCCACCAGCTTGTTCGGCAGTCCTTCGACCACCAGCAGCATCACCGCGCGCTCGCGCTCGGTCAGGCTGCCCTGCTGGGCGCGCAGGCCGGTGGCCTGGCTGTGCTGGACCAGCGCGCAAGCCGACTGGGCCAGCGCCTGCTCGATGCGGTCGACCAGCGCATTGTCGGAAAACGGCTTTTCAAAAAAATCGAAGGCGCCGCGCTTGACTGAATCGACAGCGGTCGGCACGTCGGCATGGCCGGTCAGGAAAATCACCGGCAGGGTCGGCAGCAGGCCGCAGGTGATCAGCTTTTCAAACATCGCCAGGCCGCTGAGCCCGTTCATGCGCACATCAAGCAGCACGCATGACGGCGAGGCAACCTGAAAGCCTTGCGACACCCGGTCATCGAAGGCTTCGGCGCTGGCAAACGACTCGCTGGGCAGCCGCCGGGAGCGCAGCAGCCAAGCCAGCGCGTCGCGCACGCCCTTGTCGTCGTCCACGATGTAGACGGTAGCATTGTGAATCGGTTCCATGTCAGCTTTCTCCGGGCGTGTTCTGCATTGCGGCCCCGGTTGCCGACGAAGCAGTAGCCACCGGCAGGGTAAAGCTGAAAATAGTACCCTGCGGCTGCGCGCTTTCATAGCCGAGAAAACCGCCATGCTGCTCGATCACCGTGCGGCACAGGCTCAGGCCCAGGCCCATGCCTTCCTTCTTGGTGGTGAAAAAAGGCGTGAACAGCTGACGGGCCGCCTCGCCGGAAATGCCTTCGCCCTGGTCAATCACTGCGAATTCGACCCACTGGCTATGCGCATGGGAGGCGGCCGGCCGGATGCGCAAGGTCAACACCTTGCCGGAGGGCGCCAGCGCCGACTGGCCGGTTTCGTCGCAGCACTGCATGGACTGCATGCCATTGCGCGCCAGGTTCAGCAGCACCTGCTCGACCATGGTACGTTCGCACAGCACCGGCGGGCAGGTTTCATCGACTTCCAGGCTGATGCGCATGCCGAGCTTGCGCGCCTGCAGGATCACCAGCGGCATGATGGCGTCGAGCAGCGCGCGCGGCGCAACCGCCTCGCGCACGCGCTCGCTGCGGCGCACAAAGTCATGCACGCTCTTGATCACCTTGCCAGCGCGTTCGGCCTGCTCGGCAATGCGGCGCATCGCCAGCTGCAGGTCCTCTAGCAACGCTGGCGCATCGGGCGCGGCATCACCGGTTGACTCATCCGCCAAGAGATTGAGCGAGCCGGTGGCATAGCTTGAAATGGCCGCCAGCGGCTGGTTCAGCTCATGGCTGAGCAGCGACGCCATTTCGCCGACCATGGCCAGCCGGGCGCTGGCCTGCAGGCGGTCCTGGCTGGCGCGCGAGATTTCCTCGTTGCGCCGCTGCTCGGTGACATCGAGGATGGCGCTCATCCAGCCAGTGTGCTTGCCCACGGCATTGATCAGCGGCGCCTCCATGATGAGCACCGGAAACCGGGTGCCGTCCTTGCGCATGAAGACCGACTCATGGCCTTCGCGGGGCAGGTGGTTGCCGGCCAAGCGCATTTCCTGGCGGCGCTGGTAAACGCCGGCCAGCTCGGGCGGCCAGTAGGGCGAGGGCATGCTCTGGTTGAGCAGTTCGCGGGCCTCGGCCCCGACCATCTTGCAAAAAGCCGGGTTGACATAGGTGATGCGGCCCTGCAGATCCCGGGCGCGCAGGCCCGTCAGCAACGAGTTCTCCATGGCCTTGCGAAAGGCCAGCGCCTCGCCCAGGTCGTTCTCGACCTGCAAGCGCCGCCGCATGTCCCGGCCCAGCAGGAACAGCACGACCAGCAAGGCCAGCGCCATGGCCGCGACCAGCGCCGTCAGGACATTCGGGAACAAAGCCGGGGTGCCGAGCCGGTTTTCCATGCGGACCACCATCGTGCTGCCTGGCAGGTCGAGCAACTGGCGGGCGACGAAGGTCCGGCTTCCGCGCGCCGATGTCCCATGCATGGCCAGGCGCGTTCCGTCCGCCTCGGTCAGCGCCAGACCGACGCCTTGCGACAGCGGCTTGCCGACCAGTTCGCTGAGCAGGCTCTGCAGCGAATAGGTGGCCACCACATAGCCGGTCACGCGGCCTGCGTCCGTCAGGGGCAGGCACATGTCGGACACTTCCATGCCCAGCCCGTCGGATTGCGGCAAAAAATAGCTGGTCGAATAGACCGGGCCACTCATGCGGCGGGCTGCGGTGCAGGGCAGGCTCACATCGGCCTGCACGCTGTTGCGGTCAAGCTGCTTGAACACTGGCTTGCGAAACGGTGTCTCGACAAAGCCCAGCATGCCGAGGGTTTCGTCGCGCCACTCCAGCCGCAGGATTTCCCGGTGCTCGTGCAGCAGCTGGGCCGCCGGCACCTGCCAGGCCTGGGCGCTGCGCTCGCGGGCATGCAGGGCCTGAAGCGCCTGCAGGTTGCGGTTCAGGCCGGAGCGGATGTCGGTCACGGCCAGTTCCGCATGGTCTTCGAGCCGGGATTGCACCAGGCTGGACTCATAGCGTCCGGCCAGCCAGACCAGCAGCCCCAGCAGCGCCACCACCAGCGCCAGCAGCAGCAACCACAGGGAACCGCGCCGGCTGGCCCAGCCGTCAAGCCGGGGAAACGTCAGCGCCATCGGTTCATAGCACTCTGTGGTTCAGCGCGGGGAGGCGCTGGCGAACCTCCTGCAGCCGGCTGGCCTGCAACTCGCTAATGACCACGCCCGGGCCCTCGGCCTGCTCGGCCAGGATCTCGCCCCAGGGACCGACCACCATGCTGTGGCCCCAAGTGCGGCGGCCGTTCTCGTGAACGCCGCCCTGCGCCGCGGCCACCACATAGGCCAGGTTTTCAATCGCCCGGGCACGCAGCAGCAGCTCCCAGTGCGCCTGGCCGGTGATGTAGGTAAAGGCGCTGGGCAACAGCAGCACATCGGCCTTCAGGGCGCGGTACAGCTCCGGAAAGCGCAGGTCGTAGCAAACGCTTAGGCCGACCGTGTAGCGGTGGCCATCGCGCGATGCCAGCTCGAAGCGCACCGGCTGCGTGCCGGGGTCAAGCACGCGGGTTTCGTCATGCTCTTCCTCGCCCTGGGCAAAGCGGAACAGGTGGATCTTGTCGTAGCGCGCGACGCAGGCGCCCGAAGGCGCATAGGCCAGCGAGGTGTTGCGCGCACGGTCGGCATCGCCGGTGGCCGTGGGCAGCGTACCGCCGACAAGCCACATCCCGAGTTCGCGCGCCGAGCGGCTCAGGAAATCCTGGATCAGGCCGCTGCCGGCCTGTTCCCGGACCTTGAGCTTGTCGGTGTCCTTCATGCCCATGATGCAGAAATATTCGGGCAGGACGGCCAGTTCGGCGCCCTGGTCGGCCGCCTGGGTCAGCAGCAGGCGCGCTGCGTCCAGGTTGGCCTGCACGCCGGTGCCTGAGACCATCTGGATGGCAGCTGTTTTCATGGTTTGTGTGTCTCCGATGTGGTCTCGCCCGCCTGGGCTTTTGCCCGCGCCTTGCGGTCAACCTTGGTGATTATGGGGTCGTACCAGCTTCCGTCAATCTGGAATTCCTGCGTGGCCGCCTCCATCAGTGGACGGCGCAGGAACATCTGCGCCAGAAAGCTCCCCAGGCCGACCACCGGATTGATGGCGGTGGCAATCAGCGAAGCCGTTCCGGCGTTGATCTCGGGCACCACGACCACCTTGAGGTTTTGGGTTTCATCGGCGATGCCGGCCCGGCCTTCCATCAGCACGGCGGCATTGACGCCGCTCATCTGCAGGTTGTTGGTCTGCGCCACGCCGCGCCGTATCGTGACATCGCCGCGAATGAAGTCAAAGGCGAAACCCTGCGAGAACACATCGCGGAAATCCAGCGTCAGCCGGCGCGGCAGGGACTGCAGGCTGAGCACGCCCAGCAGCTTGGCAATGCCCGGGTCGGCCTTCATGAACTGGCCGGACGCGACGTCCACATGGAATTCCCCGCTCAGGCTCGGATAGTCCAGGCTCAGCGGCGAACCCATCCAGGCGACCTGCCCTTGCAGCGTTCCCTTGCCGCGCCGGATCACGCCTTTCATGCCGAAACGCCCGAGCAGCTCGCCCGAATCGGCAATCTCCAGCCTGAAGTCCATGCTGGCCCGGCGGCGCTCGTTCAAGGGCCGTGCGGCCCGGGGACCGGCGGGCAGGGCCGCCCAGTTGCCGGTGGCGGTCAGCACGGCCTCGGGCAAGATGACATTGAACTTGTTCAGCCGCCACTCGCGCACGCCGCCCTCTGCCTGCGCCCCGACCCGGTTGATGGCCTCAATTTCGACCCGTCCCAGCTTCTTGCCGCGCAATTCGAGGTCTTCGACCACGATGTCGAGCGCCGGAATGCTGGCGGGCTGCTCGTCGAGGATCGCCTCGACCTCGCTGGCCTCGCTGGCGGCCAGGCTCAGGCGGGCAAGCCGCGCATAAACGCGTCCGGCGCCCTGCGCGCCGGGCTGGCGAAACTCCAGGTAGCCGTCCAGCTCGTCAGCATCGATGTTGGCGCGCCAGTTCAGGCCGTCGCGGCTTGCGCCGGCCACCACGTTGTTCAGGCTGCGCCCCTGCACCTTCAGCTCTTTGGCGCGTATCGCCACCACGTTGGGCAGGTAACCCATGGCGTCGGCCGGCCCGGCCGGCGCGCTGGCGGCCGGCTGCGCCACGCTGGCGCCGCCGGCCTGGCCCAGAATGCTTTCCCAGGCATCGAGGTCCAAGACTGGCAGGTTGACATGGGCGCCGACGCCGGTGGGCGGCGCAGGCGTCGATTCGCCGGCCTCCAGCCCCACGCCGATGCTGCCCCGGACCACGCGCACGTCGGTGCCGCTGAGGTCGCGCAGGTAGCTGATGGCCGCCACCCGCCCGATGCTGAGCGTCAGCTGGTCCTGCAGCGCCTTGCCGGCGTCCATCGAACTGGCCACCAGCTGGTTTTCAAAGCGCAGCGGCAAGGCCGTCTCGGCCGCCTTGGCCAGCGGGGCCGGCAGGTTCAGCGCCATGCCCTGCAGGCTGCTCGACACCATGACCTCGGGCACGCCCTGCCGGAACAGCAGCGTCGCGGTGTAGGCGGTGCTGCCGCTGATGTGCGCGGCCACGCCGGGCGCCAGCCCGAGTTCGGTGGCCTGGCGCAGCCCGTCGGCGGTCACCGTGCCCTGCGCCCGGAAGGCAACACTGGTCTTGGGACCGGCGGCAGAAGCCAGCGGCCGTGTTCCGCCATCAATCCGGACCTCTCCGCCGAGCAGCCGCGCCTGCGCGCTGGCCACGCTGAAACCCTGTTCGGTCACGTTTACCACGCCCTTGAGCTGGCCAAGCAGCGGCGCCTGGGCCAGGAACTTCAGGTCATTGCCCGGCAGCGTCACGGTGCCCTGGACCGTTGACTTGTCGATATCGTCGATCGGCAGGCGCAGGCGAAAGCGGTAGTCGGCCACGCCCGTGGCACTGGCGCCCGCCAGGGCATGCTCCGTCATGGCGCCAAGGGGCGACGTGTTGACAAAACCCAGCGCGTCCGACAGCGCGCCCTTGAGCTCCACCGCCACCTCGACCGCCGGCTGGTGTTCAAGATCGGCGATGCGCGCCTCGCCCTTGAGCAGCTGCAGGCCCGGCAGGCCAGCGACCTTGCCGCTGGCGGCCTTGACTTGCAGCGAAGCCCGGCTGAACAGCAGTTCGCCGTTCAGCTCGGTCAGCGCTGGCCAGGGCGCGGCGCCGGGCGGCTGCAGCGCCTTGGGAACATAGACAAGATGCCCGTTGCGCACCTTGGCCGACACCTGAAAGTCGCCCTGGGCCGGGTCGGCAAACGGAAGGTGCCAGACCGGTCCCTTGACCTTGAACTTGACATCGCCGACCTGGCCCTTGATCACCGCATCGCGCACATAGTGGCGCGCCTCGTCGCCCAGCACCAGCGGCAGGTAGCGGTGCACCCGGCTGCCGTCGGCCCGGCTCAGGCTGCCCTGCAGGTCCAGGATGCCGGGAAAGCGGCGGTCGGCCGGCTCGCCGGCTTCGGGCGGACCGGCGGCAGCGTCATCGGTGCGCCAGCGAACCTGCGCCTGGCCCTGGGCGTCGGCATTTTCAAACTTCAGGTCGCGCAACTGCAGGTCGATCTTTTCGTCCGCACTTTTCCATTGCGCCTGCACCGACAGCTGGTCCAGCGGCAGGCGGGTTTCCTCAAAAATCCCGGGCAGGTCGAGCGAGCCTTTGGCGATCTTCACGCTGGCCTGGCCGCCAGCCTGCGTGAGGTTGAAGTCCACCGTGGCGCCGCTCAGGCCTGGCCGGCCGGGAACCGCCTGCGCGCCGGACGCAGCGGCTGCGGCCGGCAGCGCGGCAACGCTCAAACCGGCCACGCGGCCCTTGGCGGCAAAGGCCGACGGGTCGTTGAGCGGCCCCTGCCAGCGGGCGTCCAGTGTTTCCACCAGCCCCCGGGGCGCCAAAGAAGCCACCAGCGCGTGCGCCGACGGCTCCAGCGGCAGGCGGCCGGCAATCCGGGCCAGCGCGGCCAGGTCCAGCCGGTCAGCCTTGAGCGTGGTGTGCGCGGGCGTGCCGCGTGACCCGCTGGCATGCACCAGCGCCAGGTTGCCGCCCGGCCACTGCAGGCCGTCCCGGGTGCTGAACTGCAGAGCCTCGGTGCTGAAGGCGAATCCGCCGGCATGCTGGCTCGCCGCCACGCGCCCGGCCAGGGTGTTGAAGGCCAGCGGCTCCAGCTTGGCGCCCAGCCGGGCATCGACATCGCGCAGCGCCACATCGACCAGCGCGCCGGTGACTTTTCCCTTGCTGACGTCGGACCAGGCGCGCAGCGCGCCGTGCCCCCGGTTCAGCGCGATGCCGAGCTTTTCCAGGCCGGCGTACTGCTGGACGCGGGACACATCGACCCGGGAAAACTCGCCATACGCCTGTCCGCTCCAGTTCAGAAAATCGCCGCTGCGCCGCGACAGCAGCGGCTGCCTGAAAATGGCCCTGAGGCTGAAGCGCTCGCCCCATTCGGCCGGCGGCGTCGCGTCCAGCCGCATCAGGTGGCGGTGCCGGCCGTTGCGCATCACCGCGTCCACCTGGCCCAGGGCCAGCGGCGGCGCCGGCCGCAGCTCGTCGGTCCAGCGCAGGGTGCCGCCGCGCACGACGAATTCGGTCTGCGAGAACAGCCAGTCAGCCACGGCGCTGTGGCCGGTGTCGGTGTCTTTCGAGACATCCAGGCCGCCGACAAAGATTTTTCCGTCGGCAGCGCGGCGAATATCGATTTCGGGCCGCTCGATCACCAGCTGCTCGAAGCCAAGCCCCCACAGCGAGGAAGGAGAAAGCGTGCCCAGCACCTGCGGCAGGCGCACCGCCTCGCGCCCCTGGGCATCGAGCAACACCACGTCATGCAGCTCGAACGACGGAATCGCACCCAGCGATTGGCCGGTGATGCGGCCGATGCGCACCGGCACGCCGAGCGCCTGGCTGGCCTGGGCTTCCAGCTGCGGACGGAAATCGGCGATTCGCGGCACAATCCAGCCGTGCAGCACGCCCCAGCTCAGGCCGAACAGCAGCCAGGCCGTGGCAACCAGCCAGAGCAGGCCGCGCAGGGCCACGGCGATCCATCGCAGGCGCCGGGACGGCGGGGATGGCAGGGCGGGGGAAGCGGACGGGCTGATGGGGATGGGCTCCATTGACCGGAGAATTATGACCGCCGACGGTTTGACCGGCCGGCGCAGAACCACGAAGTTTGTGAAGTAATGTTGTGATGACTGATTCCTCGACTGGCTGTGCAAAAACCCTGGTTCCCGCAGAACTGACCGACCCCGATGCTTCGCCGGATGCCGCGTCCTATTCGCGCTTTGTCCAGCGCATTCGCCGCCGCTATGCCGACCAGATGCCGCTGCTGGCCGACGGCGCGCCGCTTCGCCCGGCGATGCAGACCACGCTCGATGCGCTGTTGGCCAAAGGACTGGACACCGGCGCGGCGCTGCGCGTGCTGCGCCAGCTGGTGCTGGAACGGCTGGCGGTGCTGGACTGTAGCCCCCACGCTCCGCCGCTTTGCGGGTCGCTGCCCCCCGAGGGGGCGCTGCGCCTGCGGCCCGGCGAAGCCGGTTCCGCGGCCCCTGCTTGCGGTCCAGCGCAAAGTGTTGTGGCCTATACGCCCCCCGAGGGTGCTGAACCGGCGCTGTCCGCCGGGGTGCCGGCCGTGGGCGTTGCGCTGCAGGTCATCACCGGCGCCATGACCGAGTTGGCCGAACTGGCGCTCGACGTGGCCATGCGGCACTCCCGGGCGGCGCTTGATGAACAGCATGGCGCGCCCCAGGCCAGCGGCGGCGGGCCGGCGCGCATGTGGGTGGTCGGCATGGGCAAGCTGGGCGCGCGCGAACTCAATGTGTCCAGCGACATCGACCTGATCTATGTCTATGACCACGACGGCGAGACCGCCGGCCGCCTTGACGGCCGGGGACAGATTTCCAACCACGAGTATTTCGCGCGCCAGGTCCGGGCGGTGTTTGGCCTGATCGGCGATGCGACCGAGCACGGCTTTGTGTTCCGGGTGGACCTGGCGCTGCGGCCGAACGGCAATTCGGGTCCGGCGGCCGTGTCGCTCAGCGCACTGGAGGAATACTTCCAGGCGCAGGGCCGCGAATGGGAGCGCTTTGCCTGGCTCAAGAGCCGGGTCGTGGCGCCGGTCGAATGCATCGGCGACGGCTCGGCGCAGGCCTTGCGCGGCGCGGTGCTGCCCTTTGTGTTCCGCCGCTACCTCGACTACAACGTGTTTGATGCGCTGCGCGTGCTGCACCGGCAGATCCGCGAGCATGCGGCCAAGCGCTGCGCCGGCCACCCGGAACGCGCCAACGACGTGAAGATGTCGCGCGGCGGCATCCGCGAGATCGAATTCACCGTGCAGGTGCTGCAGGTGGTGCGCGGCGGGCAGTTCCCCGAGCTGCGCACCCGCTCCACGCTGCAGGCGCTGCAGCGCGTCGCGCATGCCGGCCTGATGCCGCAGGACACCGCCGACGCCATGGCCCGGGCTTACCAATTCCTGCGCCGCGTCGAGCACCGCATCCAGTTCCTGGACGACCAGCAGACCCATGTGCTGCCGACCCGCGACGACGACCTGGCCTGGATCGCCGCCACGATGGGTTATGCCAACAGCTGCCTTTTCCTGCATGACCTGGACACGCACCGTGAACTGGTCGCCGGCGAATTCGACATCCTGCTCGGCGGCCAGCCCGAATGCAAGGGCAAGGGATGCCGGCAGGGCGCCTCGCCGGCCCAGCAGCTCGACGACCTGCTGGAGCAGCTGCCGCACGACTGGCCGGTGCTGTTCAGGAGCCGGCTGGCCGCGTGGCACCAGCATCCGCGCATCCTGTCGCTGCGCGAGGATTCGCGCGCGCGCCTGAGCCGCCTGGTGCAGCTGACCGCCCAGTGGCTGATCGAAGGCCGGGTGAGCGAAGAGGCGGCGCTGCGGCTGATCGACTGGATCGAGCCGCTGCTGCGCCGCGAGAGCTACCTGGCGCTGCTGATGGAGCGCCCGTCGGTGCATGAACGCCTGCTCGGGCTGCTCGGCGCGGCCAAGTGGCCGGCGCGCTACCTGATGCAGCATCCCGGCGTGATCGACGAGCTCGCCAGCGACGAGCTGATGGATGAGCGCTTTGACGCTGCCGCCTTTTCCCAGGACCTGCAGCAGCGCCTGGCCTCGCTGCGGCGCACCGGCGAGGATGACGAGGAAACCTGCCTGAGCCTGCTGCGCCGCGCCCACCATGCCGAGGTGTTCCGCACCCTGGCGCGCGATGTCGAGGGCGTGCTCAGCGTCGAACAGGTTGCCGACGACCTGAGCGCGCTGGCCGAGGTGATCCTGGACATCACCGTGCACTGGTGCTGGCAGCACCTGAAAAACCGGCACCGCGAAAAGCCGCAGTTCGCCATCATTGCCTACGGCAAGCTCGGCGGCAAGGAACTGGGCTACGGCAGCGACCTGGACATCGTCTTTGTCTACGACGACGACGACGAACGCGCGCCCGAGGTGTATGCCGGCTTCGTGCGCAAGCTGATCAACTGGCTGACCCTCAAGACCGCCGAAGGCGACCTGTACGAGATCGACACCGCCCTGCGGCCCAACGGCAATTCCGGCCTGCTGGTCACGCCGTTTGAAGCCTATGCCAACTACCAGCAGCGGCGCGGCAGCAACACCGCCTGGACCTGGGAACACCAGGCCATGACACGCGCCCGCTTCGTGCTGGGCAGCGAGTCGCTGCGCCAGCGCTTTGACGAGGTGCGCCGGGCGGTGATCACCGCGCCGCGCGACCCGCAGGCGCTGAGCCGCGAAATCGTCGAGATGCGCCTGAAAGTGCGTGGCGCGCACCCTGTCAGGGACGGCAAGTTCGATGTCAAGCACAGCCCCGGCGGCATGGTCGATGCCGAATTCGCGGTGCAGTTCCTGGTGCTGTCGCAGTCCGCGCAGCACCCTGAGCTGGTTGACAACGTCGGCAACATCGCGCTCTTGCTGCGCGCCGAAACCGCCGGCCTGTTGCCCGACGGTGTGGGCCAGCACGCCGCCATGGCCTACCGCGAACTGCGGCGCGTGCAGCACCGCGCGCGCCTGAACGAAGAGCCGACGCAGGTCATGCCGCCCGCGCTGCAGGCCGAGCAGGACGCCATCCTGGCGCTGTGGAACGCGATCTTCAAGCCGGCGCTAACCACGTAAACCACGTAAACGACGTAAACGACGTAAACGACGTAAAGGATGCCGTGGCCGGCAATCATTCCCCTGTGTCATTCCCGCGCAGGCGGGAATCCAGTCGTTGTTCAAACACCGTGCGTCCTGCCGTCACCGGACTGGATCCCCGCCTGCGCGGGATCGACGGCAAGTTATGCCCTGCCCTGATCCGGGGTTCACTGCAGGGTCATGCGCTGCCTGCACAATCACGAGTTTTGCAACTCGCGCGGCAACGGCAGGATGGCAAGGCATGAAGACATTGAACAAAGACCGTGATCACACCGCATCGGCAAGGCGCGTGCGGCCGGCAGCGCTGATGGCGCTGGCCGGCGCGCTGATCCTGGCGGGCTGCGCCGCCCTGCCCGCGCCGCCCGCCGTGTCCGCGCCCGTCCCGCCACAGTGGCAGGCGGCCCTGCCACACCAGGGGTCGCTGCGCAGCCTGGGCCAGTGGTGGCAACTGCAGGGCGACCCGCTGCTGGCCGAACTGGTGGCCGCCGCGCAGGCCGTCAGCCCGACGGTGGCCGCCAGCCGCTCGCGCATCGAGCAGGCGCGCGCCGCCCGGGTGGCCACAGGCGCCGCCCTGCTGCCGTCGTTTGACGCCTCGGCCAGCCTGAGCCGGGGCCGCTCGCAGCAGGCCAGCGCCGAAGGCAGCGTGCCCGTGGTCAGCACCGCGCAGGCCGGGCTGCAGGCCGCCTGGGAACTGGACCTGGCGGGCGGCAACCGCGCCGGCCTGGATGCCGCGACACAGCGCCTGCTCGGCGCCGATGCGCGCTGGCACGAGGCCCGGGTCTCGGTGGCCGCCGAAACGGCCAACCAGTATTACAGCCTGCGCGGTTGTCGCGAACTGGCCGGCGTGACGCGGCTGGACGCCGACTCGCGCAAGGAAACCGCGCGCCTCTCCAGCCTGAGCCGCGAGGTGGGCTTTACCGCGCCCGCCACCGACGCCCTGGCGCGGGCCAGTGCCGCCGAGTCGCGCGGCCGGAGCATTCGCCAGTCCGCCCTGTGCGAGCTGGACCTGAAGGCGCTGGTCGCCCTGAGCGGGCTCGCCGAGCCCGATTTAAGACAAAAACTGGCTCCCGCGCAGGCGCAGCCTGCGCAAGAAGCTATGTTTTCAATAGCATCCGTTCCGGCCGAAGTGCTGGCCCAGCGGCCTGACGTGTTCAGCGCCGGGCGCGACGTGGCGGCGGCCAGCGCGGATGTCGGCAGCGCGCAGGCGGCGCGCTACCCGGCGCTGGGGCTGAGCGGCGCCATCGGCCTGGCCGGCTTGCGCGCTGGCGGCAGCAGCGTCACGCTGGACACCTGGACCATCGGCCCGCTGGCCCTGAGCCTGCCGCTGTTCGACGGCGGCCGGCGCGCCGCCAACGCCGACGCCGCGCAGGCGCGCTACGAGGAAGCCGCCGCGCTGTACCGCGCCAGCGTGCGCCAGGCGGTGCGCGAAGTCGAGGAAGCGCTGGTCACGCTGCAAAGCACCGGCGCGCGCCAGGCTGATGCGCAGGCAGCGGTGGACGGCTACCGCGCCGCCTTCACCGGCACCGAGGCGCTGTATAAAAACGGCTTGGCCAGCCTGCTGCAGCTCGAAGACGCCAGGCGCACCCTGCTGGCGGCGCAAATCAACCGCGTGACGCTGGAGCAAGAGCGCCAGGCCGCCGGCGTCGCGCTGTACCGGGCGCTGGGCGGCGGCTGGACGCCGGCGCTGGCGCCGCTGCAGGCCACGGCCAGCGCCGGGCAGATGCCAGCCAACGCCCCTTAGAGCGCATCAGCCTGACTTGCACAAATGACGTTTGCCTGCATCGTTGCCTGGCCCGCCCCTTTCCTGATTTCCCTGACTGACTTTCCACCATGAACAAACCCACCGCCAAGTCCGTCATCGTTGCCGCCATTGCCGTGCTGGCGGTCGCCGCCGGCGCTTTCTACTTCCTCGCGCCCGGCCGGCAGGCGGCGGCGAAGCCGGCCCAGACCGCGCCCAAGCCCGCCCTGACCATCACCGCCGAAACGCCGCAGACCACCCGCCTGCCGATCCGGCTGGCGGCCAACGGCAACATCGCCGCCTGGCAGGAAGCCGTCATCGGCGCCGAGTCCAGCGGCCTGCGGCTGACCGAGGTGCGCGCCAACGTCGGCGACGTGGTCAAGGCCGGGCAGGTGCTGGCGACGTTCTCAACCGACAGCGTGCAGGCCGACGTGGCGCAGGCGCGCGCCAGTTTGCTGGAGGCCCAGGCCAACGCGTTTGATGCCGCTGCCAACGCCGAGCGGGCGCGCAGTCTGCAAAGCTCGGGCGCGCTGAGCGCGCAGCAGATCAATCAATACCTGACGCTTGAAAAGACCGCCAAGGCGCGCGCCGAAGCCGCGCAGGCGGTGCTCGGCGCGCAGCAGCTGCGCGGCCGGCAGACGCAGGTGCTGGCGCCCGACAGCGGCGTGATCTCGGCGCGCACCGCCACCGTGGGCTCGGTCGTCGGCAGCGGCGCCGAGCTGTTCCGCATGATCCGCCAGGGCCGGCTCGAATGGCGCGCCGAAGTGACATCCGCCGAACTCGGCCGCATTCAGCAAGGCACGCCGGTCAGCGTGGTGCCGGCCAGCGGCGGCGAATTGCGCGGCCGGGTGCGCATGGTCGCGCCCAGCGTCGATCCGTTGACGCGTTCGGCGCTGGTCTATGTCGACCTGCCTGCCTCGGCGGGCAAGGCTTCGCCGGCAAAGGCCGGGATGTTCGCGCGCGGCGAATTTGAACTGGGCGCGACCGACGCCCTGACCGTTCCCCAGCGCGCGCTGGTGGTGCGCGACGGCTTCAATTACCTGTTCCGGCTCGGAGCTGACAACCGCGTCAGCCAGCTCAAGGTGCAGACCGGGCGGCTGGCCGGCGACCGGGTCGAGGTGGTGTCGGGCTTGATGCCCGATGCGCGCATCGTCGTCAACGGCGCGGGTTTCCTGAACGACGGCGATCTGGTGCGCATTGGCCAGGAAAATGAGTCAAATCAGCCTCCCGCGCAAGCTAGGCCTGCGCCAGCAGCTATCAAAAATGGAGCAACACCATGAACGTCTCCTCCTGGTCCATCAAGAACCCGATTCCGGCGGTGATGCTGTTCGTGCTCTTGAGCTTCGGCGGCATGCTGTCCTTCAACGCCATGAAGGTGCAGAACTTTCCCGACATTGACCTGCCCACGGTCAGCGTCTCGGCCTCGCTGCCGGGCGCGGCGCCCGCGCAGCTGGAAACCGAGGTCGCCCGCAAGCTGGAAAACTCGATTGCCACGGTGCAGGGCCTCAAGCACATCATGACCAAGGTGCAGGACGGCAGCGTGAGCGTCACCGCCGAATTCCGGCTCGAAAAGCCGGTGCAGGAAGCGGTGGACGACGTGCGCTCGGCCGTGGCGCGCGTGCGCTCGGACCTGCCCGCCGACCTGCGCGACCCGGTGGTCAGCAAGGTCGAACTGGCCGGCCAGCCGATCCTGGCGTTCACGATTGCCTCAACCCGCATGGACGCCGAGGCGCTGTCGTGGTTTGTCGACAACGACATTGCGCGCAAACTGCTGGCGGTGCGCGGCGTCGGCGCGGTGAACCGGGTCGGCGGCGTGACACGCGAGGTGCGCGTGGCGCTGGATGCGTCCAAACTGCAGGCGCTGGGCGCCAGCGCCGCCGACATCTCGCGCCAGCTCAAGCAGGTGCAGACCGAAAGCGCCGGCGGGCGCACCGACCTGGGCGGCAGCGAGCAGCCGGTGCGCACGCTGGCCACCGTCAAGTCGGCGCAGGAATTGGGCGCGCTCGAACTGGCGCTCAGCGACGGCCGCAGCATTCGGCTCAGCGATGTCGCCACCGTCAGCGACACCGTGTCCGACCCGCGCTCGGCCGCGCTGCTCGACGGCAAGCCGGTCGTCGGCTTTGAAGTCGCGCGCAGCCGGGGCGAGAGCGAAGTCACCGTCGGCGCGGCGGTGCAGGCGGCGTTGGCCGACCTCAGGCTCCAGCACCCCGACCTGGTGCTGACCGAAGCCTTCAATTTCGTCAAGCCGGTGGCCGAAGAATACGAAGGCTCGCTGGCGCTGCTGTACGAAGGCGCCATTTTGGCGGTGCTGGTGGTATGGCTGTTTTTGCGCGACTGGCGGGCCACTTTTGTCTCGGCGGTGGCGCTGCCGTTGTCGGTGATTCCGGCCTTCATCGGCATGTATCTGCTGGGGTTTTCGATCAACACCGTCAGTTTGCTGGCACTGTCGCTGGTCATCGGCATTCTGGTGGACGACGCGATTGTCGAGGTCGAGAACATCGTGCGGCATCTACGCATGGGCAAGACGCCGTATCAGGCGGCGATGGAGGCGGCCGATGAGATCGGCCTGGCGGTGGTCGCCACCACCTTCACGCTGGTCGCGGTGTTCTTGCCGACGGCCTTCATGAGCGGCATCGCCGGCAAGTTCTTCAAGCAGTTCGGCTGGACGGCGGCGCTGGCGGTTGTCGCCTCGCTGATCGTGGCGCGGGTGCTGACGCCGATGATGGCGGCCTATATTTTGAAACCCATCGTCGGCGACCACAAGGATCCTGGCTGGCTCAAGGTCTATATGCGCGCGTCCACTTGGTGCCTCAAGCACCGCGTGGTCACCATGGCCATGGCGACGCTGTTTTTCGTTGGCTCCGTGCTCTTGATTCCGTTGCTGCCCACCGGTTTCATCCCGCCCGATGACAACTCGCAGACGCAGGTTTACCTGGAATTGCAGCCCGGCTCAAGCCTGAAGCAGACCGAAGCGGCGGCCGAACAGGCGAGGCTGATGATTTCAAAAGTCGAGCATGTGCGCAGCATCTACACCACGATAGGCGGCGGCTCGGCGGGCAGCGACCCGTTTGCCGGCTCGGGCGCGGCCGAAACCCGCAAGGCCACGTTGACCGTGCTGTTGAGCGAACGCGGCGACCGGCCGCGCAAGCAGGGCATCGAGAACAAGATGCGCACGGCGCTGGAAGCCCTGCCCGGCGTGCGCAGCAAGGTCGGCCTGGGCGGCTCGGGCGAAAAATACATCCTGGTGCTGACCAGCGAGGACCCGCTGGCCCTGAGCGCCGCCGCGCGCGCGGTGGAAAAGGACTTGCGCACCATTCCCGACCTGGGCAGCGTAGCGTCCAGCGCCAGTTTGATCCGCCCCGAAATCGCCGTGCGGCCCGACTTTGCTAGAGCCGCCGACCTCGGCGTGACCAGCGCCGCGATTGGCGAAACCCTGCGCATCGCCACGCTGGGCGACTACGACGTGGCGCTGCCCAAGCTCAATTTGTCCGAGCGCCAGGTGCCGATCGTCGTCAAGCTGGCCGACGCCGCGCGCCAGGACCTGAGCGTGTTAGAGCGCCTGTCGGTGCCGGGCGCCCGGGGGCCTGTGATGTTAGGGCAGGTCGCCACGCTGACCATTGCCAGCGGCCCGGCCATCATCGACCGCTACGACCGCTCGCGCAACGTCAACTTCGAGATCGAGCTGTCCGGCCTGCCGCTGGGCGATGTGACCAAGGCGGTGCAGGAACTGCCCACCGTGAAAAACCTGCCGCCCGGCGTGAAGGTGGTGGAAGTGGGCGACGCCGAAGTCATGGGCGAGCTGTTCGCCAGTTTTGGGCTGGCGATGCTGACCGGCGTGCTGTGCATCTACATCGTGCTGGTGCTGCTGTTCAAGGACTTTTTGCACCCGGTGACGATTCTGGCCGCCCTGCCGCTGTCGCTGGGCGGCGCTTTTGTGGGCCTGTTGATCGCCGACAAGAGCTTTTCCATGCCGTCACTGATCGGCCTGATCATGCTGATGGGCATAGCCACCAAGAACTCGATCCTGCTGGTCGAATACGCCATCGTCGCCCGGCGCGGCAACGACGGCAGCGACGGCCACCCGGTGGTGCCGGGCATGACCCGGCTGGAAGCGCTGCTGGATGCCTGCCACAAGCGCGCCCGGCCGATCATCATGACCACGCTGGCCATGGGCGCAGGCATGCTGCCGATTGCGCTGGGCTTTGGCGCGGCGGACTCCAGCTTTCGCTCGCCGATGGCGGTGGCCGTGATCGGCGGGCTGATCACCTCGACGGTGCTGAGTCTGCTGGTGGTGCCGGCGGTGTTTACTTATATGGATGATTTGGAGCAGTTCATCCGGCGCATGGCAGGGAAGGTGCGGGGGAAGCCGGTTGAGGTGGTGACGGCGCGGGCTGGGGAGGTAGGGCCGTGAGAGACGCCATCGACTTAAGCGGTAGCGTGCCGCCTCAAGCATGACAAGGAACAAAAGGCAATTACAAATCACCCATGAAAATCACGCAAACTCAAATTGAAGCCATCTACGAAGTCGCAGTGAAAATATTCGCTGACCAGTTGGCGCTTAAAACAGGTGTCAAGTTACTCCAAGAGCAATATCAGTGGAATCCAAACTCCGCGAGGTATTACATCAAAGGCCACAGTCTGATGATGCAGGGCGAGCTATTTGAACGCACGATGAATGCGCCAGCGACCGACTACTTTTTAAGCCGAATTGCAAAAGACTTAGGACCGCTTGCCTTGGAAAAAGCTGTCAGTGCAGTGCGTAAGCACATTGAATACTATGAAGGCATTAGGCCTGTTACTTTGCAAGCACTGAGCCTAGTTGCAGCAAAGTATGAGATCTCAGTTCCAAAGCCTATTTCTCTTGCCGAAGAGGAGGAATCATTTCGTGCGGAGGTCAAACTAGCCTTCGGAGCTACGGCTGAACAACGGCAGGCGCAACTGAACACTTCTCCCAAGCTTCCCGAAAAGGTAGCACGGCTTATAGAGACTTTCAAACGAAGTCCCTACGTGGTCGCTGAAGTCCTCCATCGTGCGGCCGGTGTCTGCGGATCATGCCTCAAGGCAGCGCCATTTAAGCGAAAGAAAGATGGCGCTCCGTATCTGGAGGTACATCACAGAAAACTACTTTCTCATGGAGGCGAAGACACAGTGGCAAATGCAATCGCTTTATGTCCAAACTGCCACAGAGAACTTCACTATGGCGGGTAAGCGCCTAGCCCGTCCATTGACTGGATTCCAGCCTTCACGAGAATGCCAGTCAATGCCTTAGGTGACATCAATAGTGATACCGAAGCTGCGCCAGCAAAAGCGCATCGCCTTCCACCTTGTAAACCATGCGATGTTCATCGGTGATCCGGCGCGACCAGAATCCTGACAGCGCGTGCTTCAGTGGCTCGGGCTTGCCGACACCGGAGAACGGTTCGCGCTGCGTTTCCCGAATGAGCTTGTTGATGCGCTCGACCATCCGCTTGTCGTGCTTTTGCCAGTAGAGGTAATCGTCCCAGGCCTCGTCCGCAAAAATCAACTTCACTGGGCCAGTTCCCGCTCCGTGCCCTTGCCGGCGGTGAGCTGGGCGGCGGCGGCCAGCAGGCGTTTGGCGTTGGCGGGACTGCGCAGCAGGTAAGCCGTTTCTTCCAGCGCCTGAAAATCCTCCAGGGATAGCATGACGACGGATTGTTCCCCGTTGCGGGTGATGATCAAGGCTTCATGGTCGTTGCACACTCGGTCCATGGTGCTGGCCAGATTGGCGCGGGCGGCAGAGTAGGTGATGGCATCCATGACGTGTCTCCTGATATGTACGTTTTATTGTACAACCATGAATGAATGGAGTGCAAGCCGGCACGCCCCGCCCATTGAACGCCCTGCAACGAAAAATAATTGAACGAAATCAGCCTCTAGCGCAATCAGTACGTGCGCAAGCAGCTATCAATCCAATAGCAAATATCACCCCGCCGAAGTCCCCGCGCGAATCTTTTTCACCAGCGCCGTCGTTGAATACCCCTCAACAAACGCAATCGCCAGCGCCCGGCCGCCGTAGGCCTTCACCACCGCCGTCTCGGCCAGCGTGTCCATGTCGTAGTCGCCGCCCTTGACCAGCACGTCGGGCTTGAGTTCGGTGATCAGTTCCAGCGGTGTGTCCTCGTCGAACCAGGTCACCAGGCTGCTTGATTCGAGCGCGGCCATCAGCACTGCCCGGTCGTCCTGCGGGTTCAGCGGCCGGTCCGGGCCTTTGCCCAGGCGCCTAGCCGAGGCGTCGGTGTTGAGCGCCACGACCAGGCTGGCGCCGAGTTGCCGCGCCTGCGCCAGATAGGTTGCGTGGCCGCAGTGCAGCACGTCGAACACGCCGTTGGTGAACACCACCGGGCGCGGCAGCGCGGCCATGCGGGCAGCGGCGTCGTTGCGGTTGACGATCTTGTTCAGGAAGGAAGGCGGCTTCATACGGCTTTCAGGAAAGTGTCCGGCGCTTGGGGCCCCGCGAACTGGCGGCCAAGTTCCTTGCGGTAGTGGTTGAGCTGCTGAACGGTCTTGAACGGCTGGCCCAGCAACAGCCCCAGATTGTGCAGGATGCGCTCGACCACTTTCGTTTCCCAGCCAGCGTCGAAACGGATCTGCGTGTCGAGCCAGTGCGCCAGCCACTCGGGGTCGGGCAGGCGGCTCTGGATGGTGTCGCGCGGAAACAAGGCTTTGTTGACATGCAGGTTGGTCGGATGCAGCGCCTGCGCGGTGCGCCGGGCGCTGGCCATCAGCACGCCGACCTTGGCGAATGCCGCCCTGGCCTCGTCGCCGGATTTTCCGATGGCACGCTTCATGTAGCGCAAATACGCGCCGCCGTGGCGCGCCTCGTCCTGGCTGAGCCGGGTGTAGATCTGCCGGATCACCGGCTCGGTGTGCCATTCGCTGGCGCGGCGGTACCAGTGGTTCAGGCGAATCTCGCCGCAAAAATGCAGCATCAGGGTTTCCAGCGGCGGCGCGGGCTCGAACTCGAAACGCACCTCGTGCAGTTCTTCCTCGGTCGGCACCAGTTCGGGCCGGAAACGCCGCAGGTAGTCCATCAGCACCAGCGAATGCTTTTGTTCCTCGAAAAACCAGATCGACATGAAAGCCGAGAAATCGCTGTCGCCCCGGTTGTCGCGCAGGAACATCTCGGTGGCCGGCAGCGCCGACCATTCGGTGATGGCATTCATGCGGATGGTCCGGGCCTGCTCGTCGGTCAGCAGCGACGGATCGAAGGCGGACCAGGGAATGTCCGTGTCCATGTTCCAGCGGACGGCTTCGAGCTGTTTGAACAATTCGGGGTAAAGCATGGTATCTCCTGGATCAGCGGGTAAGCGACTGGGCGCGTTCCGGGTGTTGTCTTTGGCCGGAATAGTATTGATTTCAACAAAACACCATGACAGGCAGTGCCTTCAGGGTCATTGGCCCCAAAAAAAATTTGAATCCACTGTGCAAGCCGGTGCGTATAAGCTCAAACCTTTTTTCTTGAGAGCCAGCCATGCAAGCCTTTTCCCTTGTTCCCTTGACGCTGGCGCTGCTGGCCGGCGCGGTACTTGCCGCCTCGCCGGCCGGGGCAGCCCAGCCCGATAGTTCGGCTCAGGTGCCGGCCCAGGCCTGTCCTGCCGTTTTGCAACAAAACGTGCTGCGCCTGCAGGACGAAAAGCCGCAGTCGCTGTGCCAGTACAGCGGCAAGGTCGTCGTTGTCGTCAACACCGCCAGCTTTTGCGGCTTCACGCCGCAGTACAAGGGCCTGGAAGCGCTGTACACCAAATACCAGGGGCGCGGCCTGGTGGTGCTGGGCTTTCCGTCGAATGATTTTTCGCAGGAATCGGGCAGCAACAAGGACATCGCGGAATTTTGCGAGAGCACCTTTGGCGTGAACTTTCCCATGTTCACCAAGACCACCGTGAGCGGCAAGGACGCCAGCCCGCTGTTCAAACAGCTGGCCGCCGCCAGCGGCACACCGCCGCGCTGGAACTTCTACAAATACATCATTTCGCGCAACGGCCTGGCCGTGACGTCGTTCAACTCAATGACCGATCCGGGCAGCAGCAAGTTCATCACCGAAATTGAAAAGCAGCTGGCCAAGCCATGAACACGGCTGGCGCATGCGCAAAAGCTGCTGGCGGCTTAACAAAACTTTACCGACTGAAACCCCGACGCGGGGGAACTCGATTAGGCTCAAAACACTCCTACTGCCTACCTTGCTCCAGCAGCGCCAGAGCGCCGGAACAAGGCCCACACAGTTTCATTGTTGCGAAGCCTTTCCGGCCCTCCAGGCCGGTCTGCACACCCGGGGCGGTTTCACTCCTCCCTCACTCCCTTGTTCGCACCGGGACGCTTCGCAGCATTTTTATATTTCGCTCCCGCCCTGGAACGCGGCCATGAGCCACTCTCTTCCCAAGGTGGCCATCGTCGGCTCGGGCATTTCGGGGCTGGCCGCCGCGCACACGCTCAAGGGCCGGGCACGCATCACGCTGTTCGAGGCGGGCGACTATTTCGGCGGCCACACGCACACCGTCGATGTCACGCTGCCCACGCCGCTCGGCCCCGTCACCCACGGCGTGGACACCGGCTTTCTGGTGTTCAACGAACGCACTTATCCCAACCTGATCGCACTGTTTGCCGAACTGGGCGTTGAAACCGCCCGGTCGGACATGTCGTTTTCGGTCAAGGCGCCCGGCGCACCGGGCGGACGGACGCTGGAATGGAGCGGCTCCAGCCTGAACAGCGTGTTTGCCCAGCGCGGCAACCTGGTCAGCTGGAAATTCCTGCGCATGCTGCGCGACATCGTCCGCTTCAACCGCATCACCACCACGCTGGCGCTGTCCAACGCCGAGGCTGCCATGGTGCAGCCGCTGGGCGATTTTTTGCATCAGCAGGATTTCTCGGCCGAGTTCCGCGACTGGTATTTCCTGCCGATGATGGGCTGCATCTGGTCGTGTCCGACCGACCAGATGCTGCAATTCCCGGTCTCCACCATGATCCGTTTCTGCCACAACCACGGCTTGATTCAGGTCACCGACCGGCCGCAGTGGTGGACGGTCAGGGGCGGCGCGCGCCACTATGTCGAGAAAATCGTCGCCGGCATTGCCGACAAGCGGCTGAACACGCCGGTCCTGCGCATCGAGCGCGATGCCGGGGCTGCGCGCAGCGGCGTGCGCATCGTCACGCGCAACGCCATCGAGCATTTCGACAAGGTCGTGCTGGCCACGCATTCCGACCAGTCGCTGGCACTGCTGCAGGGCGCCAGCAGTGCCGAGCGAAAAACGCTGGGCGCCATCCGCTACCAGGCCAACCGCGCCGTGCTGCACACCGACAACGCCGTGTTGCCACAAAAAAAGATCGCCTGGGCGGCCTGGAACTACGAACGCGCCGCCGGCATCGACCGCGAATCGTCCAGCGTGTGCCTGCATTACCTGCTCAACATGCTGCAGCCGCTGCCCTTTGCGCAGCCGGTCGTGGTGTCGCTGAATCCGTTGCGGGACATCGCGCGGTCCCACGTCATGGGTGAATACGACTACATGCATCCGGTGTTCGACCTGGCTGCGATCCAGGCGCAGCAGTTGCTGCCAGCCCTGCAGGGCCGGCAGCACAGCTATTTCTGCGGCGCCTGGACCGGCTACGGCTTTCATGAAGACGGCCTGAAGTCGGGAATGAACGCCGCCCGGCTGCTGCTGGAGCAGCACACGCAGGCCGCGCCAGCCCTGCAAGGCGAGCCGGCATGACCCGCCCGCAAGCAGCAGACGTGCCGCTGATCGGCTTCGGCCGGGTCGTGCACAAGCGCCTGCGCCCGGCCGCCAATGCCTTCAACTACCCGACCTATTTCCTCATGCTGCCGATGCGCAGCCTGCACCGCGATGGCAGCGGCGCGCTGGCGCACAACCGGCGCGGCGCGCTGAGCTTTTTCGACGCTGACCACGGCGACGGCGGCGACAACGCGCTGGCCTGGCTCGACGCCCTGCTGCTGCGCGAAGGCGTGGAAGACGCTGGCGGCGAGGTCTGGCTGCACACCTATCCGCGTGTGCTGGGCTATGCCTTCAAGCCGGTCAGCTTCTGGTATTGCCACCGGCCAGATGGCACGTTGCGCGCCATCGTGGTCGAGGTAAACAACACTTTTGGCGAGCGCCACTGCTATCTGCTTGACGAGCCCCGGTACGGTCAGGAGCTCAGCGCCGACAAGGTGTTTCATGTCTCGCCCTTCTGCACGCTGGCCGGCGGCTACCGCTTTCGCTTCATGCACAGCAGCCAGGACGGCGTGCGCAAGACGGTGGCCCGCATCGACTACCACGACCGCCTGGATGACGACGCGGCCGGGCCGCTGCTGCAGACCAGCGTCAGCGGCACGCTGGAGCCGGTCACGCCGGCCAGCCTGCGCAAGGCGCTGTGGCGCTACCCGGCCATGACACTGGGCGTGATGGCACGCATCCACTGGCAAGCCTTCAGGCTGTGGCGCAAACGCATTCCCTTTGTCAGCAAACCCGAGCTTCCCAAAAATACCGTGACGCGATGACCAGCCTCAGCCCTCCCTCGATTCCCGCCGCCCAGCCCATCCCCCGCGACGCGCCCGGGGCCGCGCGCACCGCCTTGAAGATGCTTAGGCGCCTGAAGCACGGCACGCTCACGGTGCAGCTGCCCGATGGCTACTTGCTGCGCTTCGGCTCGGGCACGGCGCCCATGGCCAGCCTGCACCTGCACAACTGGAAACCGTGCAGCGCCGCCCTGCGCTCGGGCGACATCGGCTTTGCCGAAAGCTACATCGCCGGCGACTGGACCACGCCGCACCTGGCCGACCTGCTCGAACTGCTGATCGTCAACCGCCAGGAAGTCGAAAGCGCCATCTACGGCAGCTGGCTGGGCCGCCTGGCCTACCGCGTCAAGCATCTGCTCAACCGCAACACGAAGGCCAACAGCCAGAAGAACATCCATGCTCATTACGACCTGGGCAATGCGTTCTACACCCTCTGGCTCGACAGCACGATGAACTACTCATCGGCGATTTTCGACTCGCCGGAGACCACCATGGTTGAAGGCCAGCATGCCAAGGTGCGCCGCGCCTTGACCATGGCGCAGGCCAGGCCTGGCGACCGGGTGCTGGAAATCGGCTGCGGCTGGGGCGCGCTGGCCGAAATGGCAACGACCGAGTTCGGCGCCTTCCTGGTCGGCGTGACGCTGAGCACCGAGCAGCTGGCCTGGGCCAATGCCCGCATGGCCCGGCTGGGCGCGTCCGACGAGGCCGACCTGCGGCTGCAGGACTACCGCGACATCGGCAAGACGACGCAGGACGAGCCCTTCGACGCGATCTGCTCGATCGAGATGGTCGAGGCGGTCGGCCGCGAATACTGGCCTGAGTATTTCCAGACCGTCGCGCGCCTGCTCAAGCCCGGCGGCCGTGCCTGCATCCAGAGCATCGTGATTGCCGACGAGCTGTTTGACCGCTACATTGGCTCGACCGACTTCATCCAGCAGTATATTTTTCCGGGCGGCTGCCTGCCGTGTCCGCGCGAATTCCGGGCGCAGGCCGAAGCAGCCGGTTTTGACATCGTTGACGAGTTTTCGTTTGGCCTGGACTATGCGCGCACGCTGCGGCTGTGGCAGGGCGACTTCCTGGCGCAGGAGCAACGCGTGCTGCAACTCGGTTTTGACAAAAGGTTCATCCGCATATGGGAGTTCTACCTGGCTTATTGCGAAGCGGCTTTTGCGCAGGCCAACACCAGCGTGATGCAGTTCACGCTGCGCAAGCGCTGACGCCGGCCATGAAGCGCGCGCTGCCCGTCGGCCTGGCTGCGCTGCTGTGGGCCAGCGCGGCGCTGGCGCAACTATCCGCGCCGCCAGCCACGCCCGAGCTGGCGGCCAGCCGCGCCGGCGCGCCGCCAGCGCGGCCCGAACTCAGCGCCCTGCCCCAGGCCAGGCTGGTCGGCCAGACGCGGCTGACCCTCTGGGGTTTCGACATCTACGACGTCCGCTTGTGGGCGCCGGACAATTTCAGCGCCGCCAGCTTTGCCTCGTCAGCGCTGGCGCTGGAACTGAACTACCTGCGCAATTTCCAGGCGGCCGACATCGCCGAGCGTTCCTTGAAGGAAATGCGCCGCAGCCAGCCGGTTAGCGACGCACAGGCCGCACAGTGGAAGGCCGAGCTGCTGCGGGTGATTCCGGATGTGCGCAAGGGCGACCGCATCACCGGCGTACACCGGCCCGGTGTCAGCGCAGCCTTCTGGGTCAATGGCCGGGCCAGCGGCGAGATTCTGGACGCCGACTTTGCCCGGCTGTTCTTCGGCATCTGGCTGTCGCCCGGTACGTCCGAGCCCCGGATGCGCGAAGCCCTGCTCGCCGGAAGCAGCCCATGACACAGGCGGCCGCATCGCAAGCCATTCAGGCCTGCGCGCCGGCTGTGGCCGTGCCGGAGGCATTTTCTGCCCGCAACGGCCTGGCCTACGGCCTGCTGGGCCTGCCGCTGGCCTTCGTGGCGCTGCCGCTCTATGTCATCTTGCCGAACCACTACGCGCGCGAATTCGGCATGCCGCTGGCGCTGCTGGGCGCGATTTTGCTGGGCGCCCGATTGTTCGATGCGCTGATCGACCCGATGCTCGGCCGGCTGAGCGACCGGCTGTTCGCGCGTTCGGCGGCGTCGGTGCTGCGGCTGGGCGCGCTGGCGGCATTGGCGCTGGCGCTGGGCTTTAGCTTGCTGTTCTTTCCGCTGCAGGCGGTGCAGGACGCGCCGTTCGCGCTGGCCGCCTGGGCCGGCGCCAGCCTGGTGCTGACCTATGCGGCTTACAGCACGCTCAGCGTGTCGCACCAGTCGTGGGGCGCGATGCTGGGCGGCAACGAGGCGCAGCGCAGCCGCATCGTCGCTTGGCGTGAAGGGCTCGGGCTGGTCGGCGTGGTTTTGGCATCAATCATGCCGGTAGCGCTTGGCCTGCCTGCGACAACAGCTCTCTTTTTTGTAGCATTGCTGGCCGGCTGGCTGGCCTGGCGCCGGGCGCCCGAGCCGGTGGCGCGGCGCACGGACCATGCGCCGGCGGCCGGCGCGCTGTGGCTGCCCTGGCGGTCGCGCGCCTTTCGCCGGCTGCTGGCGGTGTTCATGCTCAACGGCATTGCCAGCGCCGTGCCGGCCACGCTGGTGCTGTTCTTCATCCAGGACCGGCTTCAGGCGCCGGCCCGCATGGAGCCACTGTTCCTGGGCAGCTATTTCCTCGCGGCGGCGCTGTCGATTCCGCTGTGGCTCGCCGTCGTCAAGCGGCTCGGGCTGGCGCGCACCTGGCTGATTGGCATGGCGCTGGCGATTGCCGTGTTTGCCTGGGCCACGCAGCTTGGCGCAGGGCAAAGCATGGCGTTCGCGCTGGTCTGCGCGCTGTCGGGCGTGGCGCTGGGCACCGATTTGGCGCTGCCCGGCGCGCTGCTGGCCGGCGTGATCCAGGCCGACGGCCAGTCGGGCCAGGCCGAAGGCGCCTACTTCGGCTGGTGGAATTTCGCCACCAAGCTCAACCTGGCGCTGGCCGCCGGGCTGGCGCTGCCGCTGCTCGGCGCGTTTGGCTACGTGCCCGGCAGCCGCGACGCTAGCGCGCTCGATGCGCTGGTGGTGGCCTATTGCGTGCTGCCGTGCATCCTGAAACTGCTGGCGGCGGCCAGCGCCTGGCTTTTCCTGATCCACCCTTCTGAAAGCGTCCCAGCATGACCTGCATTCCCACACCCACCCGGCTTTTCAAAGGCGCGTTGCCGGCGCTCGTGCTGTCGCTGACGCTGCTGGCGGGCTGCGCCGGCCCGCAGGTCAGCGACTACGCCGCCGAGCAGCCGGTGCTCGACCTGCGCCAGTATTTCAACGGCACGCTGGACGCCTACGGCCTGTTCACCGACCGCTCGGGCAAGGTCGTCAAGCGCTTCACCGTCGTCATGAAATGCAGCTGGCAAGGCCCGCCCGGGCTTGAGACCGGCGTGCTCGACGAGGACTTCACCTATTCCGACGGCACCAAGCAGCGCCGCATCTGGACGCTCAAGCGCCAGCCCGACGGCCGCTTCCTAGGGACCGCCGACGACGTGGTGGGCGAGGCCGCCGGCCAGGAAAAAGGCAATGCCTTTCGCTGGGGCTACACGCTCAAGCTGCCGGTCGAGGGCCGCGTCATCGAGGTGCAGTTCGACGACTGGATGTACCTGATGAACGACAAGGTGATGCTGAACAAGGCCGAGATGAGCAAGTTCGGCGTCAAGCTGGGCGAGGTCACGCTGTCGTTCGTGAAGCGCTAAAAATACGCAAAATATCCATCAAATCGGCCTCTTGCGCAGGCAGTACGGGCGTTTACAGCTATCAAATTAATTACAAGTAAAGTAGTCGCCCATGTCCTTCAATCCCCTTATGCCCGACTGGCGTGGCAAGAACGTCTGGCTGGTCGGCGCATCCAGCGGCATCGGCCAGGCCACGGCGCATGCGCTGCATGCGGCGGGCGCCAAAGTGTTCGTCTCTGCCCGCAATGCCGATGCGCTGGCCGGCTTCGTGCAAAGCCATCCGGGCGCCGTGGCGCTGGCGCTCGATGTCACTGACCCGCCAGCGCTGAAGGCAGCGGCGCAAACCGTGCTGGCCGCAGGAAAGCTCGACCTGGTGATGTATTGCGCTGGTTATTACAAGGAGTTGCGCGCCACCGGTTTTGACCTGGCCGAGATGCTCAGGCACAGCGAGGTGAACTACCGCGGCGCGCTGTACCTGTTGGACGCGGTGCTGCCGGCCCTGCTGGCGCAGCAGTCCGGTCACATCAGCCTGATCAGCAGCGTGGCCGGCTACACCGGACTGCCCAAGTCCCTAGCCTACGGGCCGACCAAGGCCGCGCTGATCAATCTGGCCGAAACGCTTTACCTCGACCTGAAGGACAGCCGCATCGGCGTGAGCCTGGTGTGTCCGGGATTTGTCGAAACGCCGCTGACCGCGCAGAACCAGTTCACCATGCCCGCGCTGATCACGCCCGAGCAAGCGGCGCAAGAAATCCTGCAGGGCTGGCGCAAGGGCGAGTTTGAAATCCACTTTCCCAAGCGCTTCACGCGCTGGATGAAGGCCTTGCGCCTGTTGCCTTACGCCGCGCGTTTCGCGGCCGTTCGCAAGATCACTTCGCTGTGAAGCGCCACGCCATGAATATGAACCCGGAACATGAAAAAGCCCCGCCCATGCGCGAAGCCGCCGCGCATGTCGTTGATTTTTTTGAAAGCTTGAGCCCGGCCAGCCTGGACCGGCTGGACACGCTGTACGCGCCGGAGGCGTATTTCAAGGACCCGTTCAACGAGGTGCGCGGCTTGCCCGCCATCCGGCAGGTGTTCAGCCACATGTACGAATCGCTGGAGCAGCCGCGCTTCGTGGTGACCGGCTGCATCGTCGATGGCCAGGAGTGCTTCCTGACCTGGGATTTCATTTTCCACTTCAAACGTTTTGACACCCGGACGCTGCAGACCGTGCGCGGCGGATCGCACCTGAAGTTCAACGCTGCCGGGCTGCTGGATTTTCACCGCGACTACTGGGACGCGGCCGAGGAGCTGTATGAAAAGCTGCCGCTGGTCGGGCGGCTGATGCGCTGGCTCAAGCAGCGCGCACGGCAGTAGGCCCAGAAAAATCAGCCGGCCTGCGTTTCCACGAAACTCGGCCGCAGCGCCAGCTTGTCATGCAGCCTGAGCAGCTGGGGATGCGTTTCGCGCCACTGCACTTCGGGGAAACGAAAGTCCAGGTAACCCAGGGCAGAACCCACCGCCACATCCGACAGGCTGAAATGAACGCCGCTGCAGTAGAGCTTGTCGCCCAGGCCATTGCTCATCGCCTGCAGCGCGGTGTCGATCTTTCCCATCTGCCGCGCGATCCAGGCGTCGCAGCGCTGCTCGGCACTGCGGCCGGACCAGGTGGCCTCCAGCCGGGCCAGCAGCGCGGCATCCATGACGCCATCGGCCAGCGCTTCCCAGGTCTTGACTTCGGCGCGCTCGCGGCCCTGCGCCGGAATCAGCTTGCCCACCGGCGAAAGCGTGTCGAGGTATTCGACAATCACGCGCGAATCGAAAATCGCCTCGCCCGCCTCCATGACCAGGCACGGCACCTTGCCCAAGGGATTGGACAGGCTCATGGCGGTTTTTTCGGCCCAGACGTCTTCGAGCACAAACTGGTAGTCGAGTTTTTTCTCGGCCATGACGATGCGCACCTTGCGTACAAAGGGACTGGTGGCGGATCCGATGAGTTTCATCATGTGCTGTGTTCTTGTCGTGGCCGGGTAAACCAGCATTCTATCGATTCAGGGCGCGCGCTGAAGGACAGCGGCGTCCTGGCAGGTAATTGCGCTGTAACGCAGCGTGGCCGGTATTTCCACCCGTGCGGCCTACAATCACGCCCATGAGCTTTTCACCCATCAACGCACTGTCGCCGCTGGACGGCCGATACGTCGCCAAACTTGCCACCCTACGCCCCCTGATGTCCGAGCAAGGCTATATGCACCGCCGGGTCCAGGTGGAAATCGCCTGGTTCATCGCGTTGTCCGATGCCAAGTTCGCCGAATTCAAGCCGCTCAGCCCCGGCGCGCGCACCTACCTGCTCGGCCTCGTGAAGAACTTTTCCGAAGCCGACGCCATTGCCATCAAGACGATTGAAAAAACCACCAATCACGACGTGAAAGCGGTCGAGTACTGGATCAAGTCCAAGTTCGAAGCCCGGCCCGAGCTGCAGGCCGCCAGCGAATTCGTCCACTTTGCCTGCACCAGCGAAGACATCAACAACACCAGCCAGGCGCTGCAGCTCAAAAGCAGCCGCGAACAGGTCGTGCTGCCGGCGCTCGACAAGGTCATCGACAAGCTGCGCCAGATGGCCCATGCGCATGCCGAAGTGCCCATGCTCAGCCGCACCCACGGCCAGACCGCCAGCCCGACCACCGTCGGCAAGGAACTTGCCAATATCGTGGTGCGCCTGGTCCAAGCGCGCGAAAAAATCGCCGGCATCAAGCTGATGGCCAAGATGAACGGCGCCGTGGGCAACTACAACGCGCACCTGGCCGCCTGGCCCGACTTCGACTGGGAAGCCTTCAGCCGCCATGTGATTGAAACGCCGGAGCCGCTGGGTCTGGGCTTGACGTTCCAGCCCCACAGCATCCAGATCGAGCCGCACGACTACATGGCCGAGCTGTTTGACGCGGTGGCGCGCACCAACACGATTTTGATCGACCTGGCGCGCGACATCTGGGGCTATGTCAGCCTCGGCTACTTCAAGCAGCGGCTCAAAGAGGGCGAAATCGGCTCGTCCACCATGCCGCACAAGGTCAACCCGATTGACTTCGAAAACGCCGAGGGCAACCTGGGTCTGGCCAATGCGCTGCTGCGCCACATGAGCGAGAAGCTGCCCATCAGCCGCTGGCAGCGCGACCTGACCGACTCGACCGTGCTGCGCAACATGGGCGTGGCGCTGGGTTACGCCGTGCTGGCCTACAACTCGCTGTGCATCGGGCTGAACAAGCTGGAGCTCAACGAGGAAAACCTTGCCGCTGACCTCGATAGCTCCTGGGAAGTGCTGGCCGAGCCGATCCAGACGGTGATGCGCCGCTATGCCGTGGCGGGCGCCTATGAAAAGCTCAAGGAAGTCACGCGCGGCAAGACCGTCAGGCCCGAAGACCTGCACGGCCTGATCCGCTCGCTGGAAATTCCCGAAGCCGAAAAAGAGCGCCTCTTGGTGATGACGCCCGGCAGCTATGTCGGCATGGCCGCCGAACTGGCCCGGCGCGTCTGAACGCACGCCTGAAGGTTCGCAGCGGGCTTTGAACAGCCCGCTTTTTTTTGCCTCGGCCCGGCTTGACTCAGGCCAGGCCCGCCGGCATCGCGGCGCCGCACTGCCAGCACTGCTCGAAGCCGCCTTCGACCGTTTCCCCACAGCGGCACAGCCAGCGCCGCTGCGGCATGTTTTGCAGCGCATCGAGCAAGGCGCGGGCGCCCGTCTGCTCATGGTCGTGGGTCAGCCAGATTTCCGGCTGGCACTGATCGGGCGGCAACTCGCCGGCCACGCTGCCCAGGAAATAGCGCTGCACGCTGGCCGAATAACCGGCTTGCTGCAGCGCATCGACCCACAGCGCGGCAATGGCAATGTTCGGGGCACGGGTCAGGCGAAGCATGCGGGCAGTTTACGCCGGAATCAGGCAACTCCTGAATTGATAGCTATAAACATATACAGGATGAGCGGAAACGACATTTTTTATATTGAAAATCGTAACGACTCAGCATCCCCGCCTTACTCCTTCCCGCCTTTGGGGGAAGGAGTCATTCGGAATCAAGGCATGGGCAACCTGAATAGTTACTAAAAATCAGCATCTGCCGGGCTCGTCTTCTCCAGCGCCCGGTCGGCGTAGCGGCCAAAGCGCCAGGCCGTGGCCTGCTGGGTGATGCGCCGCCAGGTGCCGCGTTTTTCAACCGGGCTCATCGCCAGCCAGTGCTGGACCTCCTCGAACGTGCGGCCGCAGCCCTTGCACAGGTCATCGCCCTGGCTGGTGGAACAGATGGCAATGCACGGCGTGTCGGCGGTGGTGTCGTACCAGGCGAGCCAGGCGTCCAGCGCCTCGGCCGGAAAAGCGGCCTCATCCGCCGCGTCTTCACGGCGAAAGGCCATCAGCGCATACACCTCGGCCAGCGCGCGCACCTCGGGCGCCAGCGTGGTGCCGTCGGGCGAAGGATTTTTGGCGCGCCAGTAATTGATGGCGGCTTCAAGGTCGATGATGTGAATGCCAGGCATGGGAAGCGCATCATAGTCATCCCTGCCAGGCTGCGCTGCACGGCTTGCCGGCTGGGGCTTATCCGCGCCGCACGTCGGCCGACGCCGAACGCACGCTGAGCAGCATGGTCAGAACCAGCACGCCGACCACCACGCCCAGCGACGCCATCACCGGAATCTTGTAGATGTCGATCAGGCACATCTTGGTGCCGATGAACACCAGGATCACCGCCAGGCCGTAGTTCAGCAAATGGAACTTGTTGGCCACGGCGGCCAGCAAAAAGTACATGGCGCGCAGGCCCAGAATGGCGAACACGTTGCTGGTCAGCACGATGAACGGGTCGCTGGTGATGGCGAAAATCGCCGGGATCGAGTCCACCGCGAAAATCACGTCGGTCAGCGCCACCAGGCAGATCACCATGAACAGCGGCGTGGCGATCTTCTTGCCGTTCTCGACGGTCCAGAACTTCTCGCCGTCGTAATGCTTGCTGACCGGCAAAATGCGGCGCAGCAGCTTGAGCGCCGGGTTGTCGTCCAGCGCCGGCTCCTTGCCGGCGGCCCACCACATCTTGATGCCGGTCAGGATCAGGAAGGCGCCGAACAGGTACAAGATCCAGTGGAACTGCGCCAGCAGCCAGCCGCCGACCAGGATCATGATGGTGCGCAGCACGATGGCGCCGATGATGCCGATCATCAGCACCCGCTTCTGGTAATGCGACGGCACGGCGAAGTAGGTGAAGATCATCAGGAAGACGAAGATGTTGTCCACCGCCAGCGATTTCTCGATCAGGTAGCCGGTCAGGAATTCCAGCGACTTGGTGTTGGCGATTTCGGTGGAACCGGTGCTGTCCTTCACCGCCCACCAGAACAGGCCATTGAACAAAAAGCTCAGCGAGACCCAGACCAGCGACCAGTTCAGCGCCTCCCTGACGCCAATGTCATGGGCGCCCTGCTTTTTCAGGACCACGAAATCAATGAACAGGGAAACAAGAACGATGCCGACAAAAGTGGCCCACAGCCACAGGGGCGCAATGGTTTGCATGACAAGACCTTTTTAACAATGGAAGATGCGAATGCGCACCAAAAGGTCTTGCGGGAAAGAGCTGCACAGCTCCTTTTATGTGTTCCGGCTACCGGTTTGACGGGCAACGTATTGACGAAACACAAGCGCTTGCCACCGGTTGGCTACAAGGTCGCTACTCCCCTTTCAGTCGAAAAAGTATCGGCGTTTTGGAAATTCCACACGGTTACTACGGATTTGGGTAGCTACCTGCCGGCCAGCGCAGCAGTCGGCGTGGCGGACCAGGTGCTATCCTTGAAAGCATGAAACTCATCCTCAAATGGCTGCTCAGCGCCGCCGCCCTGCTGGCGGTGGCCTACCTGTACTCGGGCGTGACGGTGACCAGTTTCACCGGCGCGCTGATCGCGGCGGCGGTGCTCGGCGCGCTGAACATGGTGGTGCGCCCGCTGCTGGTGCTGCTCACGCTGCCGGTGACGGTGCTGACGCTGGGGCTGTTCCTGTTTGTCGTGAATGCGCTGATGTTCTGGGCCGCCGCCAGCCTGGTCAGCGGCCTGAACGTCAACGGCTTTGGCGCGGCGCTGCTGGGCTCGCTGATCTACTCAGTGCTGCAGCTAGCGATCGATTTTCTCCTGGAGCGCCTGTTCCTTAAGGATTGACTCGACCTGCCGCGTGCGCGTGTCAATGATCGAACCCTCCACAAAATCGGCGCTGCCCGGCTGGCTGCGCATCAGCCCCTGCGCCGCCTTGAAGCGGTCCAGCGCGGCGCTGTAGTCGAGCTGGGCGGCGCGGCTTTCGGCATCGGCCCGGATGGCGCGCACCGGCTGGCCCTGCTGGCCGTAGGCGGTGGCCAGCAGCTGCCAGGCGCCGGCATCGCGGGGATGCACGGCCACCCAGGTCTGCAGCGTTTGCGACACGTCGGGCGCGCGCTTGGCGGCCATCAGCGCCCTAGACATCAGCAGCAGTTCGGCCCGTGAGCCGGCCTTGCCGATGTCAAGCGTGGCGGCCGAAGCCGGCAACTTGCCTTCCATCAGGTCCAGCTCGACGGCCAGCAGCTGCACCGCCTTGCCCGCCGGGTCCGAGCCGGCGGCAAGCGCCCCAAGCCGGTCGAGCAGGCTGCGCGCCGCCGCGAAATCACGCAGTTGCGCTGCGGCAAAGGCGCCACCATAAAACGTTCCGGCATCGCGGGCACTGGCTGCCGAAGCTGCCGGCAAGGCAGCCGCCCTGCGCTGCGCCTCGGCCAGCAGGGTGCGCAGCACGTCCACGCCGGGAACGGCCAGAATGCGGGCGCGCGCGGCCATCATGGCGTGCAGGCGCTGCGTGCGTTCGGCGGTCGCCTGCTGACCGGCTGACGGTGCAGCAGCCGCCGAGGCCAGTTGCACCCGGGCCTGCGCCTCAGCCATCCGCTCAGTGGTCAGCGGGTGCGAGCGCAGGTAGGGAAACGAGCCGTTGTCGTTGAGCCGGTTGGCCTGCTGCAGTTTTTCAAACATGCCCGAGATGCCTCGGCTGGCATAGCCGGCATCCTCCATCATACCAAAGCCGACGCGGTCGGCCTCGCGCTCCATGTCGCGCGAAAAATTCAGCTGGCCCTGCGCCAGAATCGCCTGGCCGCCGACGATCGCGGCCGAGCCGGCCTGCGGATTCCGGTTCGCCGCCAGCGCGCCGAGCACCATGGCGGCAATCATCCACGGCGCTTGCCGGGACTGCTGCGTCATCAGCCGCGAGATGTGCCGCTGCGTCACGTGGCTCATCTCATGCGCCAGCACGGCGGCCAGCTCGTCGGCGCTGCTGACGGTGCTGATCAGGCCCAGATGCACGCCAAAATAGCCGCCTGGCAAGGCAAAGGCGTTGATGCTGCGGTCGCGGATCAGGAACAATTCCCAGGCAAAGCGCTCGTCCAGCTCGGCCGACAGCTCGCCGCGCGCGCGCGCCGCCGCCATCAACGGCTGCCAGATGCCCTGCAGGTAATCGGTTAGCACCGGGTCCTCGACCAGGTCGGGGTCACGGTAAATACTGGCCGCGATGCGGTCGCCGATGCGGCGCTCGGCAGCCGGGGACAGGTCGGAGTTATCGCCCAGAGACGGCAACGAACGGGCGCCGGCCGGCGGAAAAGACGTTTCACCGCCCGGCGCCTGGGCCAGCGAAGCGGTGGAGACTGCTATCACGACCATAGCTGCCAGCGCGCGCTGCACCTGCGCGAAAGCATGTTTAGGCTTAAAAATGTCGGAGCGGGTCAATAAAGTCAAGGGCAGTCACCTTTGGGGCGGGGAAGAACGACGCAAGCAAGCCTCTTATGATGCGGCATAGTTGTAAAGGTTCTGTATCAGCATGACGACGCCCACTTCCCCTCTCACCCATTTCGACGCCCAGGGCCAGGCCCACATGGTCGATGTCGCGGCCAAGGCGGCCACGCACCGCATCGCCGTTGCACAAGGCCGCATCGCCATGAAGCCCGCCACGCTGGCGCTGGTCATGTCCGGCACGGCCAAAAAGGGCGACGTGCTGGGCATTGCCCGTGTCGCCGGCATCATGGCCGCCAAGAAAACCAGCGACCTGATCCCACTGTGCCACCCGCTGGCGCTGACCCGCGTTGCGCTGGAATTTGCGACGGCCCCGGCAGCCGGGAACGAAACCGGCAGCGTGACCTGTACCGCCACGGTGGAAACCGTTGGCCCCACCGGCGTCGAGATGGAAGCGCTGACAGCCGTCAACATTGCCCTGCTGACGATTTATGACATGTGTAAAGCCGCTGACAGGGGCATGACCATCACCGACGTGAAGCTACTGGAAAAGCACGGCGGCAAGTCGGGCAGCTTTGTAAGTGATTGATTCGTAAGGATATTGTCTTACTGAGCTTGAACCGTTAGCGTCAAGCTGCTGAGCCTCAGGCCAGCCCCGAAAGGGGTGAAAACCTTAGAAAACTCGTTCTTGTCCAACGCCTGTCCAAGTGAAGGCGCATATGGCATCGATTCGACAACGTTCCGGCACGTGGCAAGCACGAGTGCTACGCGAGGGGTATCCGGCTGAAGTTAAGAGCTTCGCAACGCGGGGTGAAGCTCAACGATGGGCGCGGCAAATAGAAGGGGCTATGGATAGCGGCGGCTATCAATCCCGCTGTGATGCCGACAAGATGCTGCTGAGTGATGCCCTTCTGCGCTATGCAGAGGAAGTCTCACCGACAAAGCGGGGCTATCGGGATGAGGTCATCCGCATCAATGCGCTTAAGCGTGCCAAGATGGCCGCGTACAGCATGGCGAAACTGTCGCCTGCCATCGTTGCTGGCTTTCGCGATGAGAGGCTTAAGAATGTCGGGGCTGGCGCGGTTATCCGGGACTTGTCGCTGCTGTCCAGCGTCATCAACCATGCTAGGCGTGAATGGGGCGTGACGGTGAATAACCCGTGCCTGCTGGTCAAGAAGCCGCCTATTCCTGCCGGGCGTACACGGGTGCTTTCCAATGATGAGGAGCAGCGTCTGCTTGCGGCCTTAACGCCTACGGGCAGACGGAACCCCGAAATGCTGCCGCTAGTTCAGCTTGCGCTTCAGACTGCCATGCGCCGTGGTGAACTGCTAGCACTTCGATGGGCGCATGTGGACCTTGAAGCTCAAACGGCCTACTTGCCAACTACAAAGAATGGGCATCCACGCCTTGTGCCTCTGTCCACTGCTGCAGTAGCTGTGCTGGCCTCTTTGACCAACTGTCGTAATGAAACAGTGTTCAGCATCGCGGCTCAGACGGTGGTAGCCGCCTTCATACGAGCCACGGTAAGAGCCAGCATCAAGGGGCTGCGCTTTCATGACCTCAGGCATACCGCAACAAGCCGCATGGCCGACAAGCTGCCAAACGTTATCGAACTAGCGGCTGTTACCGGACACCGTAGTATTCAAATGCTTAAACGCTACTACCATCCGAACGCCAGTGCATTAGCCAAAAAGCTGGGCTGAGTTAATACGGAATAGGATGGCAGCGCCTGCGGTTTGCTGATGGCCGGGCTGGATTAATTGGCGGCTTTGCCGGGCCGCTGGCGAGTTCTGGCAATGGCCGGGCTGGGCATGTATGGCGCGGCTTTAATAAACGCTTAGCAGGGCTGTGAGCGGCTTGGCAGCGCCTGCGGCTTGATGATGGCCTTGCAGTGGCAGGGATTTATTATGTGGGCTGTATGCTGCGCTGGCGGCTTTTCGTGGAAGTCATACACGGCAGCGCAGTATCTGTTTCATTGCCTAGCGGCTGGCTGTGCTGGCTGTGCTGGCTTGCTGTACCGTCACACGATAGGCTAGGGTAACGGCGTGATGCGCTGGCTAGGCTTATCGCGGTAAGTCCTTGATTTATAAGGAGATTAGTCTATTAGTACATATACTACAGCAATGAACCGGCGCTAACCCTGCCATTAAGGTTCCTGCTTTACAGTAGATTCGGGATATTAGCGAACCAGCTACCGATAACCTGCGCCTTTGCCCTCACTACCTACTTCTAGGTCTAGGGATACACATTGCGGCGTCCTAACGCGTTAAGCGCTAGGTTTTCAGACAAGGCCACATTAGAGGCTGCATCTGTGACCTAACCTAACCATAGCCCCTAGAAGAAGCACAGAGCTATAGCCTAAAGATAGAGCCATAGTCCCATGTCATAAACCTGACAGCTACGCTGTAGGATGCTTAAAGCATTGGCTTACAGCCGGGTACTCAACTACCTGTCGGTAGTCTCGGTTCACTACGTTCACTCTTGGAGTCTAAGAATAGCCTAAGGGAATAGCTATAGAGCATGAAGCTACGCTACAGGCTTTAGATATGAGCTAGTCCCAGCCTGCTACGCTAAGGCTTCGCAGTCTGAGCCTTTAGAGCTATAGGCTAATAGCGGATGATGCTACGCATAGACTAGCAAGCATTATAACTACGCTATAGACTATATAGCTACTCACTAGCTATCGCTAGCTCGGTTCACTACGTTCACTCTTGGAGCCTATGCAAGGTTTAGAGCTTCGCATGCCTTTAATCTAACGCATCTATAAGGATTTTAAATGGGTTATATGAAAGCAGCTATAAATAGGCTTGTGAGCTTATACCTTACATAGCTTTCGATAATCCTCTTCTAAGCCACTATTAGTTCGCTTTCAAGCGATTGATGTTAGCGTCAGAATATATTGATGTTCTTCTCTTCGTACTGTTCGCCGTACTTGACTACCTTGCCACCGCGCAGAGTTACTGAGTAGGTTCTTGGCCATGCAGACACGGCATGCTTCATCCGCTTGTAAATCAAGTATTCCTCGCTCTTGTCGCCATCCGCACTGACTGACACGGGAGAACCTAGAGTCTGGATAACCTGCTGCTTGGTCATGCCAATAGCAACCTTATCAAAGTCTGATGCTGTGCCATATACAACAGCTTGGCATCCAGTAAGTAATAAAACTGCAATTAGAGCTAATCTTTTAATAATCATTGATTCCTTTTATGCAGAGCTTAATGTAACAAAACCTAAATGTTTCTTGCAATAGCGAGGGGGCACCTCAGACCAACGGGCGCTTGCATATGCCCCCGTGGGCCTGCGCTGGCGAGCGCGGGCGAGCGCGGGCGGCATGATGCGCGGGCGGGCGTGCCTATGGCAGAGCCTGCGGCTGGGCCTGCTGGGTGGCCTGATGCGGGGCTGGGTAGGTATGGGCTGGCCTGCTATGGGCGGCTGGCGGGGCTGTGGATGGCCGTGGCGGGCTTTTAGGGCTGGCGGGCATGGTTTGGCTATAGCGGCTTGGCGGCGCTCTGCTCTGCGGTGTCGGGTGTCTCTGCGGCCTGCCTAGACGCGGCGCGGCTATATGAGGCTGACAGCGCCTGCCGATTGCCATGCCCTACGGATTGCAGGTCATAAGTTGTAAGTTGTGACCTACCCCAACAATAGCCCTTTTGCATAGGTCAAAAGATATTCAGAAATGCTTATGATCTAGGTCATAATGAATCTACTATCTTTAGAACCACAAAGGCACATCAAATGTCAAACCTTCTCTACCTACGCTGTTCCGGCCTGTCTCAGTCAGTTGAGGCACAGAGGCAAGCCATGATGCAAGGCACCGCCTTTGATGCAGAGTACATGGACGAGGGCATTAGCGGCGCTGTGCTGGCTGCAAGCCGTCCGGGTTTCGCTGAACTGCTGAAGTACGCTCGTAAAGGCGACACGGTTCATGTCTATGCTGTTGATCGACTAGGCCGCGATGCCATCGACATACAGACCACTATCAAGACGTTCCTTGCCAAAGGCGTGTCCGTCAACGTGCGCGGTTTGGGGTTGATCGCCAAAGGCGTAGGGGAATTGATTGTGGCCGTGCTGGCGCAGGTTGCAGAGATGGAACGCGAACGAATCAGGGAACGCACCAGCAACGGCAGGGACGTTGCCAAGGCGTCCCTTGCTACCACTGGCAAGACACACAGAGGCAAGGACAGCCTAGGCAGGCCAGCCAAAGGCGAAGCCTCTACTGTACGAAATTGGCGCATAGAGAACAAAGCCAGCATTGCAGTTACTGCAAAGCAGTTCAACCTGTCCGATTCCACCGTAAAGCGCTACTGCCTGACAGCCACATAGAGTAGCGCAATGCCTCTTGCTATGGAGTCCAAAATGCTTGGACTTAAACGCCAGTATCCATAACCTTATCAGGCTAGGTTTTGGACATGTATTGAGTTACGGTCCGAATACGGTCGATTTTGGACATGGCGGATATGATTTCATTGATGCGCACCATACCTGCAAACCTTCTGTCAACGTTTGAACACGAAGCACAGCTCCAAGCTCAGGCTCTTGCTGTCATCAGCAATAGCGAAGTTATGTCTGACCACTTAGAGGCAGTTAGTGAGAGCTTGGCCTACGCGTACACGCTGATTCAACTAGAGTCAGAAGCAGAGTCAGCGGTTCACACTTTACAGCTTCTCTGCATACGCTTGCTTAACTGCGCTGCATCAGCCCTGAAGCTCGGGCTTGCAGGCTATTACCAAACCGCTTTTGCACAATTAAGAGACCTACTTGAACTAGTGAACCTAGTTGATTATTTCCTGATTGACCCCTCGCAAATTGGCATCTGGTCATGGGCAGACAGCAAGTTGCTGCGAAAGACATTCAGCCCCGACGCTGTCAGAAAGGCTCTTGAGGCTCATCCGGAACACGAGGGTCAGAGCCGTAAACCGCAATACGCAAGCTACTCACACTACGCTTCCCACGCAACTTACGACGGCTTTAGGCTCATATCGCCAAATAACATTCCTCACGCCGGTTGCTTTTTCGATCCATCGCGACTGCAGGCTCTCTTGACCGAGCTAGCGAGGCGTACGGCACACGCTACTGTGACCTTAAGTGCTGTGGTGGCTGAATTCGAGCATAAGACATTTGCTGAGAGTCGCAGCTTTCGTCAATTCATCTTTCGCTATCAAGAGAAATATATGCCGAATGACACTGGGGCTACTGTGACAGTCGGAACGTCTTCAATTCCTTAGCCTCGAACCTTATCGGGTATGCTGTCCATCTTGGTCAGATTCCTGTCCAAGTTTTGTCCAACTGCGTTGGCTAAGAGTTGAGTTTTCAAGGTTTAACCCAGAGGCCGTCGCTTCACTTATCTTACGTAAGTCATGGACTTATATAGGGAATATGGAAAAGCCAAGCGTTGTCATCATCATCTAGATGACATGTGTAAAGCCGCTGACAGGGGCATGACCATCACCGACGTGAAGCTGCTGGAAAAGCACGGCGGCAAGTCGGGCAGCTTTGTAAGTGATTGATGTCGAAGAGTTTTGCAGCCCTGGCAAGTAATTTTCGGGCGGCCAGCGAATTCAATAACTGGAACGCAGCCTACTTCTGCGGCGCCTTGCCGTTGCTGTTCTCGGCCGGTCTGGCCGCAGGCGCGGGTCTGACCGTGACGGAAAGCCGGTCGGCATCGCTGCGGGCAGACGCCGGTTCAGGCGCCACGCTGGCGCCTTGAATGACTTCGGTGTTCGGCAAGCTGGAGAGCGAAATCTGTGACATGGCCGCCCTTCGCTCCACATCGGTCAGCATCACCTCGAACACCCTGACCTCCTTCTTGAGCTCGACAATCTTTGAGCGAATCACCCGGGACTGACCTTCCAGCGACAGGTTGGTGGGCGCCGGTGCCGCCGTGGATCCTGTGCTTGATGCAGAAAAGTCGGGCGCTGCGCAGCCCGAAAGCAGCAAAGCCGCCAGTCCGGCCAGGGTCATCAGTTTCTTCATATCGTCCTCCCTTTCGTTGTTGATCTCTAGACGCCATCGACCGCCATCGCTTGCGGTCCGGTCCTGTTCATGGGGTTTTTTGCATTAGCGCCAGGCCGTGGGGCCGGGCGGCTTGCGACCTTCGATCTCGCTCATCAACTGGTCTCGCCGGTAGGCATACCAGCGCAGCATGCAGCCGCGATCCCGGCAAATCGACTCGCGCCGGCTCGCCTCCAGATCATTCTGGCGCCGGAAGGCTGCGCGGTCAGGGGCGGCATTTTTGGCGCGTGCATACACCCGGCCGACTTCATGGTTGAGCTGGAAAAGCTCGGCGTCCGAGCAAATCATCTTTTCGGGCGCCGAGCGCGCCCTGCTGCAATCGAAACTGGCGTCGGAACGCATTCCCGGGCGCGGCTCCTGCGGCGCTTCGGATACGGGCACAGCCGCTTTTGCAACCTCAACCTTGCGGACCGGCGGGCGGGCCACCGACACCGGGGACGACACCGGACCGCTTTCCAGTGCCGGGCTGGCCGACGCAAGGGCTTGGAGAGGTTTCTCAGGCACAGGCACGGGCTGCACTGCCCGCGCCAGCGTCTGGCGCACCGCCGCCAGCCCATCGGCCGCAGACCGCGACCGCTCATCGGCCTGGCCGTGGGCGGCGGAATAGATACGCAGGCTGTCCAGGTAGAGGAATTCTGCGCGCCTGAGCAGTTCCGGCCGGCTGGCGTCAAGAGCGAAACCCGCGAGGAGCGCCAGCCTGGCATAGTGCGCGCCCAGCAGGTATTTGCTGTCGGCCGACTCAGTCGAATCCGCGCCCTTGAGCTTGTCGGCCAGGCGGCACGACATCAGGAAAGCCACCTCGGCGTCGCGCGGCCGGCTGGACGCGGCAGCATCCTTGCCAATCACGATGAACGACGCAATGTCGGTCGCCGCCAGGCCGGGCACGTCAGGCTGGAAAGGAAACTTCCCGTCCTGGCTGCCAGAAGCGGCCGTTGCCGGTGTCAGGGGGCAGGTCGCGACCTGCCCCGAAGCCTGCGGCGCCGAAGCAGAAGCAATCGTTACCGGCTTGCCAGGCATGGGTAACCCCAGGGGGTCCAGCAACAGCCATGCGCCGGCGATGGCGGCAGCGGCCAATACGCTGCTTGAGATGAGAACCTTAAGCTGCCGCGCCGTTGGCCCAGCCGGCTGCAACGGCTGAACAGCAGCTTTCAGCGGCTCGGGCAAGGGCTGCTGTGGCGAAACCCGTGCTTTGGTCGAACTGCTTACAGTCTCGCGGGCTGGTGCCTGCGGTGCCGATACATTTTCTTTCGGTGGCTCGGCCACAAACCGGGGCGGCTGGGCGCTTTTGTTCAGCTTTTCAGGCGCGGGCAGAGATGAGGGAACGTTAGTTTTCGGGGTTTCAGGCGCCTGCGATGCAGCAGGGCCACGTCTTTTCCATGCCCCGGCGACAGCCGCAGCCCCAAGCAATACCCCCGACGCGAAAACAGCCCCCTGACGCTTATCAATAGTCATGTGAGCACCATAACGCGGCTCGGACGGCAGGAAATGTGTAAGTCACACTTTGATGCAAAAGTTGCCCTTTCTGCCAGGCAACGATTTACATGCTTTCGAGATGCTGGAGGAATGCCGCTGAGGGAACCGGCTGGATAGGGCAAACCATCACTTTCCGTCCTTCCCGCGCAGGGAAGTTGTGACTGAACTGCATCCCCAATCCTATTCCAGCGTCAAAACAGCTTGCGGCCCGCCCTGCGTGTCGGGCGCCAGCGGAGCGGCGTTTTTGCGGACCCAGCGCGCATGCTCCTTCGGAAAAGCCGCCCGGTAGCGCACCAGGTAGTACAGCGCCTCGTCATTGCGCCCCAGCATCACCACACTTTCGATCACCTTTTCAATCACGCGCGGCTCGGGCGAATAGTGAAGCAATTCGATCGCCATGGCATGCATTGCGGCGGCATTCGCTGGGGTGAGCGGCGTGATGCTGAGTTCCGCAAAGCGCGCCTGTCCGCGAAACAGCCAGCTGCCGCGCACCTTGGTCAGCGTATCGTCGCGGTAAGCGGCGCTGCGCTGGTCAGGCTCCAGGTAAATCTGGCTGACCCGGTCATAGCTGACGGCCACGCCGACCAGCGCCACTATCATACTGATAGCTAGTAACGCCCGCAGATATTGCGCAAAACGGCTATTTTGCTTTAATCTTGAAGAAAAACCCTGGCCCAAGGCGGGCACGGCCTGGCGTGAGGTGAACAGCAGCCAGGCCGCCAGCGCGGCGGCGATCTGGAACGGCCCGTACCACAGCGGATACTCCAGCAAGCTGTGCAGCGCGATGACCGCCAGCACGCCCCAGGCCATCTGACGCACCGGGTTTGTCTCTTTCCAGGGCTTGGCGCGCCACGTTGCCCAGCCCAAACCGCCGCAAATGGCGGCGGCCGCCGGAACGCCCAGTTCGACCGCCAGGTGCAGCGGCAGGTTGTGCGCGTTGTCCAATATCTCGCAAAAGCGCGGCCCCGGGTACAGCGTGACGAAATGCGCATAGTCCAGCTCGCCCCAGCCCCAGCCCAGCCACGGCTTTTCGGCCATCAGCGTCAGCACGTTGGCCCACAGCACCTTGCGGCTGGAGCAGGCCGGTATTTCATCCACCAGCCGGCCAAACAGCCCGCCGCTGCTCAAACCTGTCGCCAGCATCAGCAGCCAGGGCACGGCGAACACGGCCACGCCATAGGCCAGCACGGCCTGCAAGGCAAACACCAGCAATCGCCACCGGCCGCCCGGCAGCGCCCACCAGGCGGTGAGCACGGCAATCAACATCCATTGCAGCAAACCCGTGCGCGAACTGCTGACGGCATTGCCCAGCGCCAGCAGCCCGGCCAGCAGGTAAGCCCACCAAGGCATACGCCAGCCCTGGCCCGGTTGCGCAAGCGGTCGCGGTAGCGCCAGCCAGCCGATCAGCGCGACCAGCCCGATGCTGGTCAGCGTGGCGAACTGGTTGCGCTGGCGCAGGTTGGCAAACGCCTCGCCCGCCTGCGTCTGGCTGATCCACGGGCTCAAGGCCGGCGCCAGGCCGAAATACTGCACCAGCGCGATCAGCGCGCTGACCGCTGCAGCAGCGAGCCAGCCAGCGGCGACCAGCCGGGCGTCGAGCCGGCGCCGGTAAAACCACAAAACGACCGCGCACAGCGCCGACAGCAGCAGCGGCCAGACATTGGGCGTGGGGCCGGCAGTGAAAGGGCTGAGCCAGGGCAGGATCAGGAACGCAAGCAGCCACCCGTTCGGCCAGTCATGGATATTGAAGGTTGGGGGCACGGGGAAAGCTAACGGGTTACGGGTTGACGTGGGGCCAGGGACAAAAATCGGTCTGACAGACGGTTGCCGATGGATTGGAACATGAGAACCTGAGCTGATGGGCTCGATACCGCGATGGACAAGGGCTACCGCGCCATGCGCAATGACCGCCAGCGCGAAGCCGAAGCATCGGAGTGGATCAACGGCTTGATTGGGGATGCGGCGAATGCAGCGCGGTGAAGTGTGGTGGGTGGAGTTCGATCCGGCCGGGAATCATCGTCAGCAACAACGCTGCCAACCGCAATCTGTCCCGCGTCATCGTCGTGCCATTGACCAGCAACACTCAGTAGGCTCAGTGCGCTTGCCCAGCTCAATACCGTTGTTGGCTCACCCGGCCTATGGCGAAAGTTGCATTATTGGTGCAGAATTAGTTCTGATAAATGAATGAAAACTGTCCGGAGTACGTATGAAACCCCAAGCCTCAACCTGCAGCCCTCCCAGCTATGACGACTTCTTGTACTCGCTGCAAGACCCCGAGATTCCGGCCCCGGCTTTGTCTCCCAGGCTTTTCAGCCAGGCGCTGCAACTAGACCTTCAAAGCCTGGCGGATCAGGCTCATGTCCACCGCAACACCTTGCGCCGGGCGCCGGGCGCCTACCACGCCGAGCGTTCAACGCTATATCAGGGAGTCGGTGAAAGTGATCAAAGCCGCTTTCAGCCTGTCAGGCGACATGGCAAAAGCGCTGACCTGGTATCGTAACGATGGCATTGAGTCTTTCGGCTATAAAACAGCCGAAGAGTTGGTGAGTGACGGTCGCACAGACGATATATTGCGGTACATGGCATCTTTGCAGGCAGGGGCCGCAGGGTGAAATCCGTTCAAGCTTATGCCGGTACTGCGTATCGGATGCATACCCCTTCATTGCTAAAAAGGAAGCGCCGCATAACTTGTATCTTCTGCAGCCAGCTTCAGCAATTGCGCATCGTTTGTCACCAATATCGCCTGACTCCATACCGCGCTCGCCGCGACAATCGCATCTGGCAACTTGACGGCGCTAGCAACCCTTCATGCCCTTGAAGCAAAGCAACCAAAGCGTTGGTGTCGAGCAGATACCGTTTACCAAGCATCACGCTGCACCCGCTGGGCCTGAAGTGCATCGCCCTGCCATTGCAACCGGCCCGCCAGATCAGCCAGTTGATAGTGCCTGTCTGGGCTTGCTTCTGCGACCGGTTTTGTGTCTTCCACCACAACCAGTACACGCTGGCGCACCAAGCGCTCAGGCGGCTTTTCGAGCCAGACAAGCTGAGAGCCGTTTAGCTCTGCGCTGTAGCTACGTAACATGGCGGTACTTTCAGGGCGGTTGTACTAGGAAGCAAAGCCTATTTTAGTCAATGGGGCCTTCACGGTATTGGGTAAGTCAGCGCATTATTCAGAGTTTGGTCGCTAGTGCTTTCAAGTTTTTTTCATCCAGATATTGGAGAGCTAATTAAGCCTCTAGCGCCCGTCCTGCTTGCGTAAACAGCTATCAATATAATAGCTATATGGAGATAATTCCAATCTCAATAGCCCGGTGGCTTCAAAACCTGTCGCCGAGCGAAAAGGCTTGAATCTGGTCCTGTTTGTCGAGTACAGCAACCCCGTCTTGCCGGGCGATGACCGGCAAATACCGCCACTGTGGATTTAATTGGAATCTGACCCTCATTACCTTTCAAGTTTCGAAGCGCAGGTCAGATGTATTTGCGGGGCTACGCCTTGGACGAGGGTGTACGGCTGGTGTACTTGGAAGCGGTCGGACAGCATGAAAACTTCTATCGGGATTTGAAGCGTTAATTGGAATGCACCCCCAATATCCCCAAGCATTACAGGCTGCTAGACCTTATATAAGCCAGAAATTTATTTGATCTTATTTTTTGAGAACGGAAAAATATTCAATCCAGGATTTAACTCTAATAAAATTACGATTACGCAACGCCAATAAAAATTGGTCAGTATTATTAAATACTGACCAATTTCAAAACCACTTTATAACTGAGTCAATAACTCAGTAAAATATATTAAAAATTAAGCAGGCAATGCTGGTGCAGTAGTAGAGGATGTGCAAGTTTTCGGCGAATGTTTTGCATCCAAGTTTGTAGTGCAAGTCCATACGCCTGTTGCTGTAGTTCCAGCCGTCACGGTGTCTGCGGTACGACCCCACATCATTTTCTTTCCAGCAACCTGGGGGTTACCAGTCATTGTGCAGAGAATGCCTGATAGCCCACTTACATTCACATTTACAGTAACAGCACAACGCGAAGTAGTCGCAAGAAGACCTAGATCAGGTGCAGTAGTGATGGGAGCAGCTAGGCCAGTTGCTATTTTCTCTTCCGCTTGTACTTTGCCTGGTGTGATCTCAGCCATAGCGACTGTTGCTTGTGACCGCGCGGTGTAATCCTGGTAAGCCGGCAAAGCCACAGCCGCCAAAATACCAATAATTGCCACGACGATCATCAATTCGATCAGGGTGAAACCCTTTTGCATCTTTTGCATGGAACGCTTCATAAAAACTCCTTGGTTGGAAAAAACTTGCCAAGAACTATTGCACGTTGTGTGCCAGGTCTTCAAAGCTCAACTCAGCCCGGCACAAACGTTATTTTCTTCACACTTGACACAATAAATTTACATTTATGCCATTAATGGGTAACCAGTGACGACATTTTTGTCACTTGACCGTCAACTCCATCATCTTGACCCTTCTAGACCTTAGCTTTTCTCCAAATGGGGGCTCAAGCCATCAGTGTTGAAGAAATTGTGAAACGGCTATGTCAACCCACCCTCTTCCCAGGCTTGGGCCATCAGACGCCTGACCGCAGAGGGAACGGCGCTGTTACGTTCAGCCAGCGTCAAGGCTTAGCGCATGCCTTCCTGCACACGGGCCACCACGGCGGCAGGATGGTAAACGCCGCAGACCTCGCGGCCAGAAGCCTGCAGTTCGTCCAGCGTGGGGTAACTGCGGGCGCGTGATGCCTCGCCGCTGCGCCCGCCACGGCGCAGTTTCAGCGCCATGGTTCTGTCCCCCGATTCGATGCTTTGAAAACTGAAATGGCCTGCTTGCACTCTCAGAAAGTTAGAAGTAAGATAAAAAATATGCTTTCTTACTTTTAACTACAGAATCTGGAGCTTCATGGCACAAGTCACTCTCCGCCCCAAGGGGCAAGTCACTATTCCGTCAAGTATTCTCGCGCAATGGAATGCCCGGCCCGATGACGTCCTGGACGTGCAGTTGGCTAACGGTGTTGTGATGTTCACGCCCATAAGCCGTCGGCAAGCGCCGCCCGATCTGATGGCTTTCGCAGGCTTGGGTAAAGGGTTGTGGGGCGATACGCCTGAACAAGTGGACGCCGGCATTCAGAGCCTTCGCGACACATGGGTGCGCTAGGCGCAGCACTCGCCCGCATGGCGGGTCAGCGCGTTTACTTCGACACCAACGTCTTCATTTACTTTCTGGATCAGGGTGCGCTGTTTGACGTGGTGGCCCCTTTGCTGGCGGCTTGTGTTGAAGGCCGAATGACGGGTTGCACTGGAGACGCCGCCGTGGCAGAGACCATGGTGATGCCATACCGGCACAACAACACGGCAAAAATTGCGCAGTTCAAGGCCTTTTTTGGGTTGCAAGGTTTTTTGACGGTGCATGCCCATACCGCCCAGACGTTTGACCTGGCGGCGCAGTTGGCAGGCACGCAAGGCATGCGCCTGATGGATGCCCTGCATTTCGCCACGGCTATTGAATCAAGCTGCCGTTTCCTGGTAACCAATGACACGGGCATCAAAAGCAGCGACGAGATCGAAGTGATTTATGTCAAGGCTTTGCAAGCTTGACGGTTTGGTGCAAACCGGGTGAAGCCGCGATCTGCCAGAGACACGAAACTTCAGCCCCGCCCCTCAGCGCTGCACAAACTGCATCTGCGTCCCGGCCAGGTCGATGCGGTCGCCATCCCTGAGCGTTACCGCTTCGCTGCCGACCGCCGCGCCATTCACCATCGGCGGGCTGTTGCCTTCCACATGAGCCAGCACAAAGCCCCGAGGTCCCCGGGTGATGGTGACGATGGACACGCCGGTCTTGCCCAGGCTGGTCACGGGCTTGACCAGGGCCATTTCACGGCCGGCGGCAGGACCCGACAAAACCTTGATGACGCCATTGGCAAGCTGGGCCTGCTGGGCTTCATCGACATACTGGATCTTGTATTTGCCGATTTCAATGGTGTCGTCATGGTGCAGTTGCTGCTTCTTGACGGTCTTGCCATTGACATAGGTGCCGTTGGTGCTGTTGAGGTCTTCGATGTAGCTCTCGATACCCAGCATCTGCACCACCGCATGCTCGCCGCTCACGGCCATGTTGTCGATCACGATGTCGTTGTAAGGCCGGCGGCCCAGCGACGTGCGGTCTTTCGTCAACTGGACTTCCTTCAGGACCGTGCCGTCCAGGGAAATGATCATTTTCGGCATTGCCAGCTCCTCTGAGTTTTGAATTTTTTCGTCACGGCGCTATTTTCCCAGCATTCTGGACAGCAGGCCGCGCCGGGACTCGTCTTGCGCCGCCTGCACCAGCAGGACCGTGATATTGTCCCGCCCGCCGCTGTCGTTGGCCACCCGGATCAGGGCCGCTGCTTTTTGCCGCAAGCTGCCGGGGGCGTTCAGGGTGGCTTCGATCACGGGATCCAGGACCATGTCGGACAGGCCGTCGGAGCACATCAGGTACAGGTCGCCCGGCTCGACCTGGTGTTCGTTGATTTCGACTGAAACCGCATCTTCTACGCCCAGCGCGCGGGTGATCAGGTTGCGGTGCGGCGACATCAAGGCCTGCTCGGCCGTCATCAGCCCGGCGTCCACCTGCTCTTGCAGCAGCGAATGGTCTTTGGTGATTTGCTGCAGGACATGGCCGCGCAGCCGGTAGCAGCGCGAGTCACCGATATGGCCCAGCACCAGCCGGGCTTCCAGAAAAACAGCCGCCACCAGCGTGGTGCCCATGCCGGCCTGGTCAGGATTGGAGCAGGCGGCGCTGAAAATCGAATGGTTGACCTGGTTCACGCAGGCTTCCATCGTTCGGCGAAGTTCCCTGCCAGAAGTCTGGTTACCGGCCTGCTGCAGCCATTGGCTCAGTTCCTGATGGAGAAAGGTGACCGCCATGCTGCTGGCCACCTCTCCGGCGTTGTAGCCACCCATGCCGTCAGCCAGCAGACACAGGCCGGTCTTCAGGTCAAACGCCACCGCATCTTCATTGTTTTTGCGCACCAGGCCCTGGTCGGTTTGCGCGCAGATTTCATACATCATGGGGTGCTGGGCTTGACCTCTGTTTGGGTGGCTTGACCCCGTTGACTGCCTTTGCGTGTCTGGTCTTGCCGGGGAGAACCGGCTGTATCCAGCCAGTCAAGGGCTGGACGTTAACAGACCGTCCAGCACCCGACAAGGAATTAATGCGCAGTATTCAGCCCGCTCCCGCCGGCTTCTGGCCTGCCTGTATTCCCTTGCCAATCACCAGCACCAGCAGCGCGCCGGCAACGGCCACCGCATATCCCCAGTAGCCGCCGTCGGGCAGGTAGGGCTTAAGCGCCGGGTCGGTGTAAGCCATCTGGCCTGCGATCCAGCCCAGCAGCATGGCGCCGAGCGTGATGACGAACGGAAAGCGCTCCATCAGCTTGAGAACCAGCTGGCTGCCGCCGATGATGATGGGAATGCTGACCAGCAGGCCAAAAATCACCAGCGCCAGCTGGTGCTCCTGGTGCGCGCCCTGCGCCGCGCCGGAAACCGCCAGCACGTTGTCCACGCTCATGACCAGGTCGGCAATGATGACGGTCTTGACCGCGCCCCAGAGCTTGTCGCTCGAACTGATGTTGTGGTCACCCTCGGCTTCAGGCACCAGCAGCTTCACGCCAATCCACAGCAGCAGCAGGGCGCCGACGATCTTCAGGTAGGGAATGGCCAGCAGCGCCAGCGCAAAGGCAATCAGGATCACGCGCAGGATGATGGCGCCGGCCGTGCCGTAGATGATGCCTTTGGTGCGCAGCTTTCCTGGCAGGTTGCGGCAGGCCAGCGCAATGACCACGGCGTTGTCGCCCCCCAGCAGAATGTCGATCATGATGATCTGACCCACTGCCAGCCAGAAGCTGGCTGTCATGAACTCTTCCATGGAAACCTCTTGAAAAATGAAAAAGACCGATTGTCAGTGATGACAACCGGTCTGTCTGTTGTGGCTAACCGCAATACGCGCAACGTTCAAGCTGCAGATTGCGTCAGCACAGCGCTTTTTACAGCAGTGCCTTGAGCAGTTTCGCCATCTCGGACGGGTTGCGCGTGATGGTGAAGCCGCAGGCTTCCATGATGGCCAGCTTGGCGTCGGCCGTGTCGGCGCCGCCAGAGATCAGCGCACCGGCATGGCCCATGCGTTTGCCGGCAGGCGCCGTCACACCGGCGATGAAGCCGACGATGGGTTTTTTCATGTGGAGCTTGCACCATTCGGCCGCCTCGGCTTCATCCGGGCCGCCGATTTCGCCGATCATGATGACGGCGTCGGTGTCCGGGTCGTCATTGAAGGCGCGCATCACGTCGATGTGCTTCAAGCCATTGATCGGGTCGCCGCCAATGCCGACGGCAGTCGACTGGCCCAGGCCGATTTCAGTCAGTTGCGCCACGGCTTCATAGGTCAGCGTGCCCGAACGGGACACGACGCCGATGCGGCCGGCGCGGTGGATGTGGCCGGGCATGATGCCGATCTTGATCTCGTCGGGCGTGATCAGGCCGGGGCAGTTGGGGCCGAGCAGCAGCGTGCGCTTGCCGCCGGCAGCTTCCTTGGCCTTCATGCGGTTGCGCACTTCAAGCATGTCCTTGACCGGAATGCCTTCGGTGATGCAGATCGCCAGGTCCAGGTTGGCCTCGACGGCTTCCCAGATGGCGGCGGCGGCGCCGGCTGGCGGCACGTAGATGACCGAGACGGTAGCGCCCGTTGCCTGTGCGGCTTCGGACACGTTGGCGAAAATCGGGATGCCTTCGAAGTCTTCGCCGGCGCGCTTGGGGTTGACGCCCGCCACGAATGCTTCGCGGCCGTTGGCATAGTCGCGGCACATGCGGGTGTGGAATTGACCGGTCTTGCCGGTAATGCCCTGCGTGATGACTTTGGTGTTTTTGTTGATGTAGATCGACATGGGATTACCTATTTAGTTGGGGACAGAGCTGGCCTGCTGCGCAGGCTGCGGTCTGTCCCACAAAATTATTTCGATACGGCTTCAACGATTTTGGTCGCGGCGTCGGCCATGGTGTCTGCGGCAATGATCGGCAGACCGGAGTCGGCCAGCATTTTCTTGCCCAGGTCTTCGTTGGTGCCCTTCATGCGCACGACCAGCGGCACGGAGAGGTTCACGGCCTTGCACGCGGCGATGATGCCGTCGGCGATGGTGTCGCACTTCATGATGCCGCCGAAGATGTTGACCAGGATGCCCTTGACTTCAGGGTTCTTGAGCATGATCTTGAAGGCTTCGGTGACTTTTTCAGCCGTCGCGCCGCCGCCGACGTCCAGGAAGTTGGCCGGCTCGCCGCCGAACAGCTTGATGGTGTCCATGGTGGCCATGGCCAGACCGGCGCCGTTGACCAGGCAGCCGATGTTGCCGTCCAGGCTGATGTAGGCCAGGTCAAACTTGCTGGCTTCGACTTCGGCCGGGTCTTCTTCGTCCAGGTCGCGGTAGGCGACGATCTCGGGGTGGCGGAACAGCGCGTTGGGGTCGAGGTTGAACTTGGCGTCCAGCGCCATCAGGGCGTTCTTGCTGTCGCGGTTCAGCGGGTTGATTTCCACCAGCGACGCATCGGTGTCCATGTAGCACTTGTAGAGCTTCTGGAAGATGTCCACGGCCTGAGCGGTGGATTCAGCGGGCAGGCCGATGGCGTTGGCTATTTTGGTGGCTTGCTCGTCGCCTAGGCCAGTAAGGGGGTCGATGAACTCGGTGACGATTTTCTCGGGCGTGGAATGCGCCACTTCCTCGATGTCCATGCCGCCTTCGCTCGATGCGATGAAAGCGACTTTTTGCGTGGCACGGTCAGTCACGAGGGAAACGTAGTATTCCTTCTGGATGTCGGCGCCGTCTTCGATGTACAGGCGGCGGACCTTCTGGCCTTCGGGGCCGGTCTGGTGCGTCTTGAGCTGCATGCCGAGGATTTCGCCAGCGATGCGCTTGACGTCTTCAATCGTCTTGGCAACCTTCACGCCGCCGCCCTTGCCGCGTCCGCCGGCGTGGATCTGCGCCTTGACCACCCACACCGGGCCGCCGAGCTTTTGCGCGGCTTCCACCGCCTCTTGCACCGTGAACGCAGGAATACCGCGCGGCACTGGCACACCAAAATTGCGCAAGATTTCCTTGCCTTGGTACTCGTGAATTTTCATGAAAAACCTTCAGGATTCAGTAAAAGAGGGGTGCAACAGGGTCTTGGGCAGGGCTGTTGGAAGAACAAGGAACAGGCCATATCGGCTCAAAACCAGCGTGTGTGCGGTTACTGCAGGCAGCAACCCGGAACTGTATCATGCTGCGACGCACCAAACTTATGTGGTTCTTACATACAGAATAGTGCGCAATTATCCAGAAACCCTTGCCCATAGGCAGCGTTTTTAGCTGAAAGTATTCATGCCCAAAATTTTTATTGATGGCGAAGCCGGCACCACCGGCCTGCAGATCCGCGAGCGGCTGCAAGCCATGGCGCAGATCGAACTGGTCAGCATTGCGCCCGAACTGCGCAAGGACCCGGCCGCCAAGCGTGACCTGATGGCGCAGGTGGACCTGGTGATTTTGTGCCTGCATGACGACGCGGCGCGTGAATCGGTGGCCATGATCGACTCGCTGCCGGGCAAAAAACCCAAGATCATCGACGCCTCGACCGCGCACCGCACGGCCCCTGGCTGGGTATTTGGCTTTCCCGAACTGGTCCGGGGCCAGCAAGAAGCCGTGATGGCGGCCGACCGCGTCGCCAATCCGGGCTGCTACGCCACCGGCGCGATTGCGCTGATCCGTCCGCTGGTCGATGCCGGCCTGATGCCGCCTGACTTCCCGCTGAGCCTGCCTGCGGTCAGCGGTTATTCGGGCGGCGGACGCCAGATGATCGAGGCCTACGAAGCCGGCACCGCGCCGGCCTTCGAGCTGTACGGCCTGAGCCTGGAGCACAAGCACCTGCCCGAGATCATGAAATACACCGGCTTGACGCGCCGGCCGGTGTTCATTCCGTCGGTCGGCAACTTCATCCAGGGCATGCTGGTGCAGTTGCCGCTGCACCTGGACTTGCTGCCCGGCCAGCCGACCGCCGCGCAACTGCACGCTGTTTTGACCCAACACTACGCGGGCAGCGAGTGGGTGACGGTGGAGGCCGCGCCCGAATCGGGCAAGCTGGACGCGCTGGCGCTCAAGGACACCAACAAGATGGAACTGCGGGTGTTTGGCAACGACGCCCACCGCCACGCGGTGCTGGTGGCGCGGCTGGACAACCTGGGCAAGGGCGCGTCGGGCGCGGCGGTGCAAAACCTGCAGCTGATGCTGGGGCTTTGAACCTTGGCAGTCATGACGCCTCAAGACCCCAAGCGCTTTGACCTGAAAGAAGGCCAGGCCACGATGAAGGCGGTGGTCACGACCGGCCACGGCGGCTACGAGCAGCTGGTCTACCGGGACGTGCCGGTTCCCGTGCCGGGGCCGGGCGAGGTCTTGCTGCAGGTGCTGGCGTCCAGCGTGAACAACACCGACATCAACACCCGCCTGAGCTGGTACTCGGCTGCCGTCACCACGGCCACGCAAGACGCGGCAGCAGCAAGGGATGCCAACGCGGCCAGCCCGACGCCCGACGGCGGCTGGGGCCAGCCCACGCCGTTTCCCTTCATCCAGGGCACCGACTGCTGCGGCCGCGTGGTGGCCGTGGCGCCGGGCGGCGACGCGCGCCTGATCGGCCAGCGCGTGCTGGTGCGCCCCAGCATTCGGCCTGCGGGCTTCGGCTCTTTGGACAACATCTGGATGGGCTCGGACTTTGACGGCGCTTTTGCGCAGTTCGTCAAGGTGCCCGCCAGCGAGGTGTTTGCGGTCCGCAGCGACTGGAGCGATGCCGAGCTGGCCACCATCCCGTGCGCCTACGGCACCGCTGAAAACATGCTGCACCGGGCCAATTTGCGCGCGGGCGAGCAGGTCGTGGTTGCCGGCGCGTCGGGCGGCGTCGGCTCGGCCGTGGTGCAGCTGGCCAGGCGGCGCGGCGCCATCGTCACGGCCATCGCGGGGAAATCAAAAATGGAACACGTGAAGTCGCTGGGCGCCGACCGCGTGGTGGCGCGCGATGACGACCTGGTGGCCTGCCTCGGCGAAAACTCTGTGGACCTGGTGGTGGACAACGTCGCCGGGTCGGCGTTTGGCGGCATGCTCAAGGTGCTCAAAGCCGGCGGCCGTTATGTCTCGTCGGGCGCGATTGCCGGCCCGCTGGTGACGCTGGACCTGCGCACGCTGTACCTGAAGAACCTCTCGCTGCTGGGCTGCACCGCCTGGGACGAGCCGGTGTTTGCCAACCTGGTGGCCTACATCGAGCGCGGCGAGCTGCGGCCGCTGGTGGCGCAAAGCTTTGCGCTGGCGCAGATCGCGCAGGCGCAGCGGGCATTTCTGGAAAAAACCCATGTCGGCAAGTTTGTGCTGATTCCGCCCCCGCCGAGCCAGCCGTAAGCGACCGGCTGTGCGCCCGCACCGGGCGCTCTTGGCTGCTATTTAATAGATAGCTGCTTGCGCTCGTATCCATTGCGCTGGCAGGCTTTTCTTCTGAATTTCTGAATTTCTGAATTGAGGGGCAGATCAGTCCTCGTCGGCGTCCGTGTGCGTCACGACGCGGCGGATCACGTCGCCGCCAAAGCCCCGGGCGGCTAAAAACCGCATCTGTTTGGCGCGCCCGGCGGCATCAACTGCCGGCCCGTCAAACTTCTTGCACCAGATCTCGCGGGCGCGTTCGAGTTCGCTACTTTTGAGTCGGTTCACCGCCTCGGCCACCGCCTCGGCGCCCAGCCCCTTGTTCAGCAACTCGAACTTGATGCGCGAAGCGCCAAAGCGCGCGGCGCGCCGGTGGATGACCGACTCGACCACCCGCGCCTCGTTGATGAAATCCTTGGCCTGCAGATCATCGAGCACCTGCGCCAGCTGGCCCGGCGTTTCCTCATGGTCTTTGAGCTTGCGCTCCAGCTCGGTGCGCGAATGCTCTCTGGCGGCCAGCAGGCGCAGGGCGCGGCCCTTGAGCGACAGGCCAAAGCCCGCGCGGGCGGCGGGTTTGGCTTCACTCATCGCGCAACTCCCGCGCAGGCAGGCATTCCGCAACTCAAATCAGCTATGCTTTCAATAGCTGCCCACGCATACGGACACTGCGCAAAAGCCCGATTTTTCATATAAATCCGGATCAAGGCGCGATCGGGGCCACCGGCGGCAAGGGCGCCGGCAGCGCTTTGTCGGCCATCGCCTTCAAGGGCTTTTCAGTTTTCTCGACTTTCTCGGGCTTGGCGGCTTTCTCGGGCGCGGCGCTGCCCTGCGCGGCTTGCAGCAAGGGAATGCCCAGCGATTCGCGCACCTTGTTCTCGATCTCAATGGCCAGCGCCGGGTTTTCCTTCAGGAATTCGCGCGAGTTGTCGCGACCCTGGCCGATTTTCTCGCCCTTGTAGGCGTACCAGGCGCCGGCTTTCTCGACGATATGGCCGGCCACGCCCAGGTCGAGCACCTCACCCAGGCGGCTGATGCCTTCGCCGTACAGGATGTCGAACTCGGCGGTCTTGAACGGCGAGGCGACCTTGTTCTTCACCACCTTGACGCGCGTTTCGTTGCCGATGACCTCGTCGCCCTTCTTGATCGAGCCGATGCGCCGGATGTCGAGACGCACCGAGGCGTAGAACTTCAGCGCATTGCCGCCGGTGGTGGTTTCGGGGCTGCCGAACATCACGCCGATCTTCATACGGATCTGGTTGATGAAGATCACCATGCAGTTGGCTTTCTTGATGGTGGCGGTCAGCTTGCGCAGCGCCTGGCTCATCAGCCGCGCCTGCAGGCCGGGCAGCGAGTCGCCCATTTCGCCCTCTAACTCGGCCTTGGGCGTGAGCGCCGCGACCGAGTCGATGACGATCAGGTCGACCGCGCCGGAACGCGTCAGCGAATCGACGATTTCCAGCGCCTGCTCGCCGGTGTCGGGCTGCGAGATCAGCAACTCCTGCAGGTTGACGCCGAGCTTTTGCGCGTACTGGATGTCCAGCGCATGCTCGGCATCGACGAAGGCGCAGGTGCCGCCGATTTTTTGCATTTCGGCAATCACCTGCAGCGTCAGCGTGGTCTTGCCCGACGACTCGGGGCCATAGATTTCGACCACCCGGCCGCGCGGCAGGCCGCCGACGCCCAGGGCAATGTCCAGGCCCAGCGAGCCGGTGGACACGACCTGGATGTCTTCAATCACCTCGCCAGCGCCCAGCTTCATGATGGTGCCCTTGCCGAACTGCTTTTCAATCTGCGCCAGTGCGGCGGCCAGCGCCTTGGCTTTTTCGGTGTTCAGGCCGGGAGCGGTCTTGATCGGTGCGTCCATGAAAAATCTCCTTAAGAATCAATGGGGTAAAAAGTTTTGCACGCACTTTTCACCAATAGTTTCAGACTGCTCTTTATTGCAGTACTGGGTGCATGAACAGTACTTTATGGGCAACATAGATCAAAGTAAACCCTGTTTTTAGTCAGTTTGCCTGATGAAATACCGCTGGATCAAGTAGCATGGCCGCATGCAGGAAACGACGATTTCAAGCGCCCATGCGGGCTATGACACCACTTGGCGGCTGACGCACCTGGGCCGGCTGATGGGCGAGGCGCTGCGCCATTTTGACGCGCGCGTGCTGCAGCTCATGGCCGGCAGCATCGACGTGCCGCTGGCGCTGTCCAACCTGGCGGCGCGCGACCAGGTCGGGGCCGCGCACATCCACATCACGCGGCATCTGGCCGTGGGCGGCTCGCGCCTGACCGATCTGGCGCTGAGTGCCGGCATGAGCAAGCAGGCCATGGGCGACCTGGTCGACCAGTGCGAAGCCTGGGGCATCGTCAGGCGCGAAGCCGACCCGCACGACCGGCGCGCCCGGCGCGTGGTGTTCACCGAATCCGGCCTGGCCTGGCTGGAGGCTTTTCGCGGAGCCGTGGTGCAGGCCGAGGACGAATTCCGGCAGGCGGTGGGCGACGATGTGGCGACCGTGGTGGCGCTTGGACTGGAGGCCTATGCCGGTCCCTGAGCGGACCAGACGCATCTGCAAGCTCATCCTCAACATGACCGCGCCAATCTGTGCCTGAACCCCGTAATTACCCCTGCCCGAAGCCTAAAATCCGAAGAGAAAATAGCTTTCATTCCGCACGTCTTGATGCGGCTGATTTCAGGGAGAAAAGTCCATGCGTATTCTCATTGCCGAAGATGACCAGGTTCTGGCCGACGGCTTGCTGCGTACCCTGCGCGCGTCCGGCGCTGCGGCGGACCATGTGGCCAGCGGCACGGAAGCCGACGCCGCGCTGCTGACCAACACCGAATTCGACCTGCTGATCCTGGACCTGGGCCTGCCGAAAATGCACGGGTTGGAGGTGCTCAAGCGCCTGCGCGCGCGCGGCTCGGTGTTGCCGGTGCTGATCTTGACGGCGGCCGACAGCGTGGAAGAGCGCGTCAAGGGGCTGGACTACGGCGCCGACGACTACATGGCCAAGCCGTTTTCGCTGCAGGAGCTTGAAGCGCGGGTGCGCGCGCTGGTGCGGCGCGGCATGGGCGGGGCCAGCAGCACCATCAAGCACGGCCCGCTGGTCTATGACCAGGCCGGCCGGGTGGCAACGATTGACGGCCAGATGATCGAGCTTTCAGCGCGTGAGCTTGGCCTGCTCGAAGTGCTGCTGCAGCGCGTCGGTCGCCTGGTCAGCAAGGACCAGCTGGTCGAACGCCTGTGCGAATGGGGCGAGGAAGTCAGCAACAACGCCATCGAGGTGTACATCCACCGGCTGCGCAAGAAAATCGAAAAAGGTCCGGTGCGCATCGCCACCGTGCGCGGATTGGGTTACTGCCTAGAAAAGATTCCTGGTTAGGCATGCCATCGCTGAGGGCAAATAGGAAGATCACGGTCGCAGAGCTGGGCTGTTCCCGCATCCTCCAGCAAGGGCCGCAGAACCGGCTTTGCCGGGCTGCAGGCGCAGCGTCCCCTCGGGGGGCCGCGAACCACACGCAGTGGGGAGCGTGGGGGCCATGAGACTCTTTCAGCGCGAGCGGCGCAGCCTGTTCGGCGAAATCCTTGACTGGATGCTCACGCCGCTGCTGCTGCTATGGCCGATCAGCCTGGTGCTGACCTGGCTGGTGGCGCAGAACATCGCTGGCAAGCCCTTCGACCGGGCGCTGGAATACAACGTGCAGGCCCTGGCCAAGCTGCTGGTGGTCAAAAACAACCAGGTCCAGTTCAACCTGACGGCGCCGGCGCGCGAGATTTTGCGGGCCGACGACACCGACCTGATCTACTACCAGGTCATGGGCACACACGGCGAATACCTGAGCGGCGAGCACGCCATGCCCGCGCCGCCGGACGAGGAAAAAGCCGGCGACGGCGAAGTGCGGCTGCGCGAGGACGTGATCCTGGGCGAGGACGTTCGCGTGGCCTACACCTGGATCAAGGTGGAGGTGAAAAGCACCACGCCGGCGAGCATGCCGGTGCTGGTGCAGGTCGCCGAAACGCTGGAAAAGCGCAAGACGCTGGCCACCGAGATCGTCAAGGGCACCATGGTGCCGCAGTTCGTCACGCTGCCGCTGGCGGTGCTGCTGGTGTGGCTGGCGCTGGTGCGCGGCATCAAGCCGCTGGCGCAGCTGGAAAAGCGCATCCGCGCCCGCAAACCCGACGACATGAGTCCGCTCGATGAAAGCGGCGTGCCCGAGGAAGTGGTGCCGCTGGTCGATTCGGTCAACGACCTGCTGAGCCGGCTCAAGGTGTCGCTGTCCACGCAGAAGCGCTTCCTGGCCGACGCCGCGCACCAGCTCAAGACGCCGCTGGCCGGGCTGCGCATGCAGGCCGACCTGGCGCAGCGCGAAACCGATGCCGACCAGTTGAAGAATTCGCTGCGGCACATCGGCGCGGCCAGCATTCGCGCGACCCACACCGTCAACCAGTTGCTGGCGCTGGCGCGCGCCGAGACCACCGGCCGGGCGCTGGCCAGGCAGCGCGTGGACCTGGTCAAGATCGTGTCAAGCATCATGGCCGATTCGGTGCCGCGCGCGCTGGAAAAACGCATCGACCTGGGCTATGACGGCCCGGATGCCGGCGAGCCGGCCACGCACCTGCAAGGCAACCCGACGCTGCTCGGCGAGCTGGTGCGCAACCTGGTGGACAACGCCATCAACTACACGCCGGCGGGCGGCCATGTCACGGTGCGGCTGATGGTGGACCGCTTCAGCGGCATCCTGGTGTTGATCATCGAGGACTCGGGGCCGGGCATTCCGGAGTCGGAGCGCGAACTGGTGTTCCAGCCTTTTTACCGCGCGCTGGGCACGAATGTGGACGGCTCGGGCCTGGGCCTGGCCATCGTGCAGGAAATCGCGCAGCAGCACGGCGCGTCGATCACGGTCGAGGACGCCAACCTGCCCGGCTATCCGGATTCGCCGGGCACGCGCGTGACGCTGCGCTTTGTCGGCATGGCTTGACTCGGGCCGGGTCAGCATAAAAAACTCATCAAAACAGCGTATTGCGCAATATATACGGGCGTAGTCAGCTATTTTTTACATAGCAAACTTAGTGCACTGGCCCGCGCTGGATGCGCAAGCCGGCCAAGCGTGGCAGCCGCGCAACATCGGGCGTTCGTCCTATACCCGCCAGGCACAGACAGGCGCAAAATTTCAGCTTGGTTTGCCTGGGCGAAAGCTGATTCCGCCCAGGCCGCGCAACCCCCTGGCGCACCAGCACACCGGACCCACCGCAAGGAGTTCAGCATGGCGACAGCCGCAGTGGAGAACACACTTCATCCGGCCGTGGAGGCGGTCAAAGCCTCGGGCGCCAGCAAGGTGAAAGTGGCGGTGAGCGACATCGACGGCGTGCTGCGCGGCAAGCTGCTGCACAAGGACAAGTTCTTCAGCGTGGCCGAACCGCATCCGAAGGGCGGCTTTGGTTTTTGCGACGTGGTGCTGGGCTGGGACATGACGGATAGCTGCTACGACAACACCGCCGTCACCGGCTGGCAGCACGGCTTTCCCGATGCGCTGGCGCGGCTGGACCTAGACACTTTCCGCCAGGTGCCGTGGGACGACGGCATGGCGTTTTTCCTGGGCGAATTCGTCAATGCCGACGGCTCGGCGCATGCGGTCTGCCCGCGCCAGACGCTCAAGCGGGTGCTCAAGCGGGCTGAAAAAATGGGCTTTTCGGTCATGACCGGCATGGAATTCGAGTGGTTCAATTTTCTGGAAACGCCGCAAAGCTGGGCTGCCAAGAAAGGCGTGAACCCGGAACCGCTGACGCCCGGCATGTTCGGTTATTCGCTGCTGCGCATGAACCGCAACCGCGAATTCTTCAAGGCGCTGATGGACGAGATGCTGGCCTTCGGCATCCCGATCGAGGGCCTGCACACCGAAACCGGCCCCGGCGTGCTGGAAGCGGCCATCGGCTTTAGCGAAGCCTTGGCCCAGGCCGACCGGGCCATCCTGTTCAAGACCGGCGCCAAGGAAATCGGCGCGCGCTTTGGCATCATGCCCAGCTTCATGGCCAAGCCGCGCCAAGGCCTGCCCGGCTGCAGCGGCCACATCCACCAAAGCCTGTCCGACGGCAAGAACAACCTTTTTTACGACGCCAGCAGCCCGCGCCAGATGAGCCGGCTGTTTGAAAGCTACGTCGCCGGCCAGGTCGCCTGCATGATGGACTTCGGCCCGATGCTCTGGCCGACCATCAACAGCTACAAGCGGCTGGTCGATGGTTTCTGGGCGCCGGTCAAGCCGACCTGGGGCCTGGACAACCGCACCGCCAGCTTTCGCGTGATTGCCGGCAGCCCCAAGGCGACGCGGCTGGAAACGCGCTGCCCCGGCGCCGACGTGAATCCCTACCTGGCGATGGCGGCGGTGATTGCCGCCGGGCTCGACGGCGTGGAAAAAGGCCTGAAGCTCACCACGCCGCCCATCAGCGGCAGCAACGCTGGCGCCGAGCACATCGCCCGCGCGCCGCGCACGCTGATCGAAACCAACCGCATCTTCCAGCAATCAAGCATTGCCCGCGACTGGCTGGGCGATGCCTTTGTCGACCATTTCGCCGCGACGCGCGACTGGGAATGGCGCCAGTGGCTCGACGCGGTGACCGACTGGGAACTCAAGCGTTATTTCGAAATCATCTAGCCCTGCCTGCGCCGGGCCTTTCACCATGAACATCACCACCTTTTCCTTTCCAACCCCCATCCATTTCGGCCTGGGTGCGCGCAAACAGGTGGCAGCGCACCTGCTGCAGGCCGGCTTCAGGCGCCCGCTGGTCGTCACCGACCAGGCGCTGGCCGCGCTGCCGGTGACGGCTGAATTCCTGACGCACCTGGACGGCCTGCACATCGAAGTGTTTGCCGGCGTTTTCGGCAACCCGACGCGCCGCCAGGTCATTGCCGGCAGCGCCGCCTACCAGGCGCACCGGGCTGACTGCGTGATCGGCTTTGGCGGCGGCGCAGCGCTCGACGTGGCCAAGGTTGTTGGCCTGGCCGCCACGGGCGCAGGCGACATCCTGGACTACGCCTGGGACCATCCGCAGGCCAGGGCCATCGAAGGCGAACTGCCGTACTTCATCGCCCTGCCGACGACGGCGGGCACCGGCTCGGAAGTCGGCCGCTCCAGCGTCATCAGCGAGGACGACACGCACCTCAAGCGCGTGATCTTCAGCCCCCGGCTGCTGGCCAGTGCGGTGTTTGCCGACCCCGAACTCACGCTTGGCCTGCCGGCGCATGTCACGGCCGCTACCGGCATGGATGCGCTGACGCACAACATCGAAAGCTATTTGTCACCCGCCTGGCATCCGCTGTGCGACGGCATCGCGCTCGAAGGCACGCGCATCGCGGCGCGCGCCTTGCGCACCGCCGTCAGCGAGCCCGGCAACCTGAACGCGCGCAGCGACATGATGATGGCCTCGATGATGGGCGCGATTGCTTTCCAGAAAGACCTGGGCGCGGTGCATTCCTGCGCGCATGCGCTGGGCGCGGTCTGCGACATGCACCACGGCCTGGCCAATGCGCTGATGATCGACACGGTGCTGGCCTGGAACCATGAAGCAGCGCCCGCCAAGTTCGACGAACTGGCGCATGTTTGCGGCTTGAGAGGCGGCGGCGAGGCGCTGGTGCCGTGGCTGCGGCAGCTCAAAAGCAGCATCGGCCTGGGCGGCACCTTGTCGGGCCACGGCGTCAAGGCCGCGCAGTTGCCCCGGCTCGTTGAGATTGCCACAGCCGACATTTGCCACCAGACCAATCCCCGGCCGTGCAGCGCGGCAGACTTTGAAAGATTGTTCAACGCGGCCTTGTGAGCGCGCGGCCCGGCAGCCAAATCTGCCACCGGGTTGCCGAATTCCAAAAACCAGTCCCTTGTTTTCTCACCAAGTAAAAAAATCATGCCCGCCTCCAGCCGTCTGAAAATTGGTCTTTCCGCGTGTTTTTCCCATGCCGACCCGACGCGTTCATTTTTTTCCGGCAAGACACTGCAGTATGTCGAGCAGTCGATTGCCCACTGGCTCATGTCCTCGGGCTCGATGGTCGTGATGGTGCCCTGCCCGACCGGCAGCACCCAGCGCGGCGACGTGACCTATGCGCATTACGCCCAGTGGCTCGACGGCCTGGTGCTGCACGGCGGCGCCGACGTCTGGCCCGGCAGCTATGGCGAGAAGCCGCTGGACGACCGCTGGTCGGGCGACAAGGTGCGCGACGAGTACGACAAGGCGCTGGTCGCCGCCTTCACCGCGCTGGGCAAGCCGGTGTTCGGCGTCTGCCGGGGCCTGCAGCTGCTCAACGTGGCCTTTGGCGGAACGCTCTACCAGGACATCACCACGCAGGTGCCCGACTCCTTCGTGCACCGCGATGCCGACACCTACGACCTGAACTTTCATAGCGTGAACATTGTTCCCGGAACCCGGTTGTCAAGGCTTTACCCCGGCGTGGAGCGGGTGCGCGTCAACAGCATTCACCACCAGGCGATCAAGGACCTGTCGCCCGAGTTCGAGGCCGAAGCCTTCAGCGTGACCGACGGCATCGTCGAAGCGATACGCCGCAAGGACCCGGCCAAAAGCTATATTGCCGCGCTGCAGTGGCACCCCGAATTTCACAAGCCCGGCTCGGACACGATTGACGACGGCGCCGTGCTGAAAGACTTCCTCGGCGCCGTGGCCGCCGCCAAAACCGCACGCGCGGCCGGATCATGAACCGGCTTGCCGTCCACAACCCCGCCAATGGCGAGCTGATCACCGAATTGCCGGCAGACGATGCGTTGTCTGTCGCTGCCAAGGCTGACCGGGCGCGCGCCGCCCATCCAGCGTGGGCCGTCTTGCCTCTGACTGAGCGAAAAGCCTGCATTGAACGCTTTCGTACCGGCATCGTGGCCGAACTTGAATCATTGGCCACCATCATGACAGGCGAAACCGGCAAGCCCATCAGCATGTCGCGCAATGAACTGAACGGCCTGCTGGGGCGCATAGACTTTTTCCTGGCACAAACGCAAGCCGTCACCGCCACCCAGACCGTTTTCAGCGAAGGCGGCATGCTGGAACAAATCGAGCACCTGCCGCTGGGCGTGGTGGCGAACATCTCGGCCTGGAACTACCCGTGGTTTGTCGGCGGCAATGTGTTCATCCCGGCGCTGCTGACCGGCAATGCGGTGCTCTACAAGCCGTCCGAACATGCCGCCATGACCGGACTGGCCATGGCCCGGCTGCTGCATGCAGCGGGCGTGCCGGGCGATGTGTTCACGCCGCTGATCGGCGGCGGCGAAGTCGGCGCCGCGCTGCTGGCGCAAAAGATCGACGGCCTGTTCTTCACCGGCTCGCATGCCACGGGCGTAAAGATCGCCCAGACCCTCGGACCGCGCCTGGTCAAGCTGCAGCTGGAACTCGGCGGCAAGGACCCGACCTATGTCTGCGAGGATGCCGATGTTCAAAACGCCGCCGCGTCGCTGGCCGATGGCGCGATGTACAACACCGGCCAGAGCTGCTGCTCGGTCGAGCGCATCTACGTGCATGAACGCATTCACGACGCATTCGTCGAAGCCTTCGTGGCCACGGTCAAGGCCTTCAGGGTCGGCGACCCGATGGACGGCGACACCTACATCGGCGCCATCACCCGCGCGCCGCAACTCGACGTGCTCGATGCGCAGGTAGCTGACGCGCTGGCCCGTGGCGCGACCTTGCTGACCGGCGGCCATCGCTTGAGCGGACCGGGCAACTGGTATGCACCGACGGTGTTTTCAAACGTGACTCACGCCATGGAACTGATGCGCGAGGAAAGCTTCGGCCCGCTCATCGGCATCCAGAAAGTGACTGGTGACGAACAAGCGGTGACGCTGATGAACGACAGCCGCTACGGCCTGACCGCAGGCGTCTTCACGCCTGACGAGGCACGCGCGCGGCAACTGCTGGCGCAGGTCAACGCCGGCAGCGTGTACTGGAACTGCTGCGACCGAGTCAGCCCGCGCCTGCCGTGGAGCGGCTGCGGCGATTCGGGCCTAGGCCTGACGCTTTCGACCTATGGCATCCAGGCCTTCACGCGGCCCAAGGCGTGGCACTTGCGGCGGGTTTAGGGCGGACTCGCCCAAGCCGCACCCGCGCCCGCATGGCTCCTTCCCCCGCTGGGGGAAGGCTGGGATGGGGGCCTCCCCGAACCCGAATCCGAATCCGAATCCGCCCAAGCCTGGCAGTCACGATGCAAGCCATCCTGAAAAAATCAGCGGCTGACGTTCCACCACCGCTGGCCCCCATCCCTGCCTTCCCCCAAAAGGGGAAGGAGAAAAACCGGGAGGCAACCATGCACCAAGCTGGTTTATGCATCAAATATGCCGTTTCCGCAGGCTGTGCATGCGTTAGCAGCTATCAATAGCATAGCCAGTTATCCCTGAGGCAATTAGCTCAAATGCTTGCCCACAATCCCGGCCAGCTCAAACATCGTCACCTGCGGCTTGCCGAACACCGCCAGCAGCTTGGCGTCGGCATTGATGGCGCGCTTGTTGGCCGGGTCCTGCAGGTTTTGTTCCTTGATGTAGTCCCACAGCTTCTTGATGACCTGCGGACGCGCCACCTGTTCGGTGCCGATCACGGCGGCCAGCGCGTCGCTGGGTTTGAGGCCGGCGCCTGGCGTGGTCTTGCGGGCGACCTTGGGCTTGTCGATCTTGACGGCGGCGGCCTTCTTGGCCGGCACTTTTTTGGTAGCGGCTTTCTTGGCCGCCGGCGTCGCCGCTGATTTGGCCGCCACCGTCTTGCCGAACGGCGTCTTCACCGTGCCGCTTTTCGCCTTGGGTGCCGCGCCGGGCTTGGGCGGGAACTTGGACGGCGCGAACTCGAAATTCACCTTGCCGGCTTCCTGGTCCCAGACCAGCATGGCCTTGAAGGCGCGCCGCGTGCGCATCGAGACGAACTTGTCGAGCAAATCGGTCTTGCCGGTCACCAGCAATTTCACCATCTGCTCGCGCTCGATGGGCTGCTGCAAAATCACCTGCCCAGTCTTGAAGTCGCAACTCGGCACCGGCTGGTCCAGCGTGGACACCGACTTTTCGCAGACATAGTTCTTTCCCAGTTCATACACGGCGCTGGCGCACTTGGGGCAGGCGCCGAGCGAGGGTTGATCGCCAAAATCGATGATCTCGCCGCTTTCTTCCTTCTTGTCGTCGCCAAAGTCGAATTCGAGCTTGTAGTTCTTGGTTTCCTCGTCAAACTTGATGACCATCTCGGCGGTGAAGGGCCAGCCCGCCTTGGAGCGAAAGCCTTCGAGCGGGCCGATTTTCTTGTCGCGCAGGAATTGCTCGACTTCGGCGGTCTCAAAGGTCCGGCCGGCCGGCGTCTTGCCGAAGCTGAAGCCGCAGCCTTCACCGCTGTCGGTAGTGCCGACGCAGGCATAACGGCGGTAGTTTTCCCGGATCAGGCCGCCGCAGTTCGGGCAGCGCGCCTGCAGCGTCGCGTAGTCGCCGGGAATGCTGTCGCGGCTGTAGCCTTTGGCCTTGGCGACCAGGCGCTCGGTCATGGTCGCAATCTCGGCCATGAAGGTCTCCCGGCTCAGCTTGCCCTGCTCCATCTGCGCCAGCTTATATTCCCATTCGCCGGTCAGCTCGGCCTTGGACAGTTCCTGCACATCCAGGCCGCGCAGCAGCGTCATGAGCTGGAAAGCCTTGGCGGTCGGGATCAGTTCGCGGCCTTCGCGCAGCATGTATTTCTCGGCGATCAAGCCTTCAATGGTGGCGGCGCGGGTGGCCGGCGTGCCCAGGCCCTTTTCCTGCATGGCTTCGCGCAGCTCCTCGTCGTCAATCGTCTTGCCAGCGCCTTCCATCGCTCCGAGCAGCGTCGCTTCGCTGTAGCGAGCGGGCGGGCGGGTTTTCAGGGCTTTCACATCGGCCGATTCGACCCCGACGCGCTCGCCGGGCTTGACCGGCACCAGGCTCTGGCCCTTGTCGCCTTCCTTGGCGTCCGCCACCTCGTCGGCGGCTTCCTTGCCGTAGATCGCCAGCCAGCCCGGCTTGACGAGCACCTTGCCTTCGGTCTTGAAGCTGTGGCCTACCGATACCGAAATGCGCGTCGTCACCAGGTATTCAGCACTCGGGAAAAACACCGCCATGAAGCGCCGCACCACCAGGTCGTAAAGCTTTTGCTCGGCGTCGGACAGGCCGCTGGGCGCCTGCAGCGTCGGGATGATGGCGAAGTGGTCGCTGACCTTGGCATTGTCGAAAATGCGCTTGGTCGGCTTGACATAGTTGCCCTTGATGGCCGTGGCCGCATGCGGCGCCAGATGGCGCATGGCGCTGTTGGCCAGCATTTCAAAGGTCTGCTTCACCACCGGCACATAGTCCTCGGGCAGCGCGCGCGAGTCGGTGCGCGGGTAGGTCAGCGCCTTGTGCCGTTCGTACAGGCTTTGCGCAATCGACAGCGTGGTCTTGGCCGAAAAGCCGAACTTGCCGTTGGCTTCGCGCTGCAAAGAGGTCAGGTCGAACAGCAGGCCGGCGGCCTGGCTGGTCGGCCTGGATTCCTCGGTCACCGTGGCGGTCTGGCCGCGCACCGCGTCGGCAATCGACTTGGCGTCGCGCTCGTTCCAGAGCCGGTCTGATTTCAGTTCGGGATCAGGCTCGGCGCCTTCGCCATTGGCCGCATTGGCGGTGGCACGCTTGAACTTCGGATCAAACCACTTGCCCGGGTATTCGCCGGCCTCGGCCGAGAACAGCGCGTGGATTTCCCAGTAGTCGCGGCTGACGAACTTGCGGATTTTTTCCTCGCGTTCCACGACCACCGACAGCGTTGGCGTCTGCACCCGGCCGACGGTCGTCAGAAAGAAGCCGCCGTCGCGCGAATTGAAGGCGGTCATGGCGCGGGTGCCGTTGATGCCGACCAGCCAGTCGGCCTCGGAGCGGCAGCGCGCCGCGTCGGCCAGCGGCAGCATCTGCGCGTCGCTGCGCAGCGCGGCAAAGCCGTCGCGGATGGCGGCGGGCGTCATCGACTGCAGCCACAGCCGCTTGACCGGGTGCTTGCTCTTGGCGTACTGCTGGATGAGCCGGAAGATCAGTTCGCCCTCGCGGCCCGCGTCGCAGGCATTGACCAGCGCGCCGACGTCTTTGCGCTTGGTCAGCTTGACGATGGCGTTGAGCCGCGTCTTGGTCTTGTCCATGGGTTTGAGGTCAAAGTACGGCGGGATCACCGGCAGGTTGGCAAAGCTCCACTTGCCGCGCTTCACGTCGAATTCCTCGGGCGCCTGGATTTCCACCAGGTGGCCGACCGCCGACGTGATGACCCAGTCGTCGCTTTCAAAGTATTCGTCGTGCTTGTCGAACTTGCCCGCCGTGGGCGTGAGCGCGCGCACGATGTCTTGCGCCACCGAAGGTTTTTCGGCAATTACCAGTGTTTTCATAAATTCTTCTTCTGACTTTTTCATCGTCGGGGAACATTGCCCCCGGTTTGCGCCAAAGCGGCTTTTTTCAATTTCAGAGGCCAGAAAACGGCTGTCAGCCACAGCTTGGGGTCCGTCACTACAATACCGCTTCCTCGCGCCTGCATGCGCGCCGGTGCGCACGCACACACATGAATTAACCATACCAAAAAACCGCCGTGCCCAAAAAACAGGTTCCTGCTTACCCTGCAATGCCTGAGGCTGGCAGCGACAAGCGCCGCATCCAGACCCGCCGCTCGGGGGTGCATGGCAAGGGCGTGTTTGCCTTGCAGGACCTGGCCGAGGGCGAAACGCTGATCGAATACCTAGGCGAGGTCATCAGCTGGCCCGAGGCGCTGCACCGCCATCCGCACGACCCGGCGCAGCCCAACCACACGTTTTACTTCCACATCGACGATGGCCGCGTGATTGACGCCAAGATCGGCGGCAACTCGTCGCGCTGGATCAACCACAGCTGCCAGCCGAACTGCGAGGCCGATGAAGAAAGCGGGCGCGTCTTCATCAAGGCGCTGCGCAACATCGCGGCGGGCGAGGAACTGTTCTACGACTACGGCCTGGTGATTGACGCGCGCTACACGCCCAAGCTGCTAGCCGATTACCCCTGCTGGTGCGGCGCCGGCAATTGCCGGGGCACGCTGCTGGCGCCCAAGGTCCGCAAAAAGGCGCGCAAAACCGCCGAGGGCTGAGCCCGCGCGGCCGGCCAGAATCTGTCTTTCTTCCTCCACCTTTTCCCGCCGCCAGCCCATGACCTCGCCACTGCATTCCCCGCCGCCGATCCGCTGGCCTACCGAAGCCATCTGGGAGGCCGTGGCGCCTGATCTGCCCGGCTTCACGGTCGAGGTGCTGCCCGAGATCGATTCGACCAACAGCGAGCTGATGCGCCGCTTCAAGGGCGGCCCCGGCATGCCGCCGCAGCTTGAACCGGTACTGCTGGTGGCCGAGCAGCAAAGCGCTGGGCGCGGCCGGCTGGGCCGCAGCTGGCAAAGCCGGCGCGGCGACAGCCTGACGTTTTCGCTGGGCCTGCCTTTGGCGCCGGCGGACTGGTCCGGCCTGTCGCTGGCGGTCGGCATCAGCGTGGCCGAAAGCCTGGACCCGCCTGAAGCCGGCCAGGCGCGCCATGCCGCTAGGCCACGCATCGGACTGAAATGGCCGAACGACCTGTGGCTGTCCACGCCGCAGGGCGAGCGCAAGCTGGGCGGCATCCTGGTCGAGACGGCCAGCTGGGAAGGGCTGCGTTACCTGGTGATCGGCGTGGGCATCAACATCCGGCCGGTGCCGCTGGCTGATTCGGCGCCAGCGGCTGCGGTGCCGCCCGGCGGCCTGCAAACGCTCGATGCCAGCCTGGACTCGCCCGAAGCGCTGCTGCGCATCGTGCCGGCGCTGGTGCAGGCGGTGCAGGGCTTTGCGCAGTTCGGTTTCGAGGCGTTCCAGGCGCGGTTTGCCGCGCGCGATGTGCTCGCCGGCCGCATCGTGAAGCTGACGGGCGGCACGCAGGGCACGGCCCATGGTGTTGCCGACAACGGCGCGCTGCGCGTGCTTACCGCTGGCGGCATGGTCGAAGTCACCAGCTCGGAAGTCAGCGTGCGGCCTGTCGCCTCGGAGTCGGCCGGGGGCACGCTGCCATGCTGAGGGCGATGGCCCTGGCGCTGCTGCTGGCCAATGCGCTGTATTTCGCCTGGGGCCAGGGCCTGCTGGCGGCCTATGGCCTGGCGCCTGCCCGGCTGTCCGAACCCGAACGGCTGGCACAGCAGATCCGGCCCGAGGCGATGCAGCTGGTCCTGCCCGCAGCGCCCCCGCCGTTGGCCAGCGCTGCCGTCCGGACCGCGCCAGCGCCAGCCCCATCCGCACCACCCGCGCTTCCCGCCGGCGTCTCCTGCCTGCAGGTCGGCGTGTTCACCGAGCAGCAGGCGCGCGCGCTGCGGCCGCGCCTGAAGGCCGGCCTGCCCGAAGGCAGCTGGTCGTTTGAAAGCAGCGGCGACTCGGTCCGCTGGATCATCTACATGGGCAAGTACGTCAGCAAGGCGGCGATGAACCGCAAGCGCCAGATGCTTGAGCAGCTGGGGCTGCCGTTCGAGCCGCCCCTGAGCCCGATGCTCAACCCCGGGCTGTCTCTGGGCAGTTTTGCCTCGAAAGACGAGGCTGAAGCGGCCTTGGCGCAGATGAACCAGCGCGGCCTGCGCAGCGCGAAGGTGATGCTGGAACGCCCTGAATTGCCTAGCCTGTGGCTCAAGCTGCCGGCGGCCGATGCGTCGATGCGGACCCGCCTGGACATGCTCAAGCCGCAGTTCGGGGGCAAGGCCGTGCAGGCCTGCGCGTAGCCGCCGCGCTGAATCACTCCTTTTTTCATAGCTGGTTGCGCCCACCCCAACTGCGCTAGCGGTCTTTTTCCTTATTTTTTCCCTGCCCCTTGAGCGCAACAGCGGCTCCACGGTTTAAGCGCACCAAGTTTGCTGCACATCAATAAAAACGCATTGCCAATCTATTTTTTTTTGAGTAAAATAACATTCATATTAAATACATCTTAAAGGAACTTCCTTGCCATGAATGCATGGCGGGTAACAACGGCCCCGATGTGCGCCGGAAAACGGGACCAACCGATAGCGCCGCAGCAACCCTGCGCAGCCGATGCGAGAAGCCCGCAGCAAAACAGCTTGTCAAATATTGTAAAAAAGTAAGACTAAGCGTCCCAGCGTACGGACAGGGTGCCGGCTCCCATTTCACAATGAAAAGCCTAAATTCCGACGACGCCAATCGTCCCTGAGCACACCAGCCCCTCCAAAGTCGACGTCGAACCTTCCCTCGGCGGAAGGCGCAACAGCGACCTCATCCATAAATTCGATGCCCCGCATAAAGCGGGCAGCGCAATTTTTCCGACACCAATTTAGGAAATCACTCATGAAAACCGAACAGAAAAACCAGCACGACGAAGACTTGGCCAAGGGCAAGGGTCGTCGAAATTTTCTCAGCCGCAGTGCGCTGCTGGGACTGACGGGTGCCGGCGTGTCGCTGGGCCTGGCCGGCTGCAAGGATGAAGTCGCGACCAAACCGGCTGCAGCCGCTGCAGCAGCGCCAGCGGCCGGGCATGAACTGGCGCCCGGACAACTCGATGACTACTATCACTTCTCCAGTGGCGGCCACTCCGGCGAAGCCCGGATTCTGGGCCTTCCATCAGGCCGTACGCTGCGCCGAATCCCGATCTTCAACATCGATCCGATGGTGGGCTGGGGCATCACGAATGAGTCAAAGGCGATCATGGGCACCAAGCCCGATGGCAGCCTGAAGTACACCACCGGCGACACCCACCACATTCATGGCAGCTACAAGGACGGCACCTACGACGGCCGCTGGCTGTTCACCAACGACAAGATCCATGCCCGGCTGGCGCGCATCCGCATGGACACCATGGAATGCGACAAGATCACCCAACTGCCCAACGTGATGGGTTTTCACGGCATTTTCACCGACAAGCGCGACCCGGTGGACCCCGCCGTCAACTACACGACGCGCGTGTTTTGCGGCCAGGAATTCCACACCCCGCTGCCCAACGACGGCCGCGATCTTGACGACCCGAGCAAATGGGGTTGCCTGTTCACCTGCGTTGATGCCGCCACGATGGAAGTGCGCTGGCAATGCCGGATCGATGGCAACATGGAACTGGTGGCCACCTCGTATGACGGCAAACTGGCCGGTGCGACCAACTACAACACCGAAAACGCGATGGATCTGGCCGGCATGATGACGGCCGAGCGCGATGCCTGCACCATCTTCAATATCGGACGCATTGAAAAAATGGTCAAGGACGGAAAATTCACCACCATAGGCAGCTCCAAGGTGCCGGTGGTCGATGGCCGCAAAGCCGCCAATCCAGACCCAAAGACAGCCGTCACCTGCTATGTCCCGCTGGGCAAAAATCCGCATGGCTTGAATGCCTCGCCAGACGGAAAATACTTTGTCAGTGCCGACAAGCTTTCGCCCACCGCCTCCGTGATTGAGCTGGCACTGGTGCTGAAATGGTTTGATGGCGAGTTGAAGGAGTTGCGCGAAGTCGTCGTAGCCCAGCCTGAAATCGGCCTGGGACCGCTGCACACCGCTTTTGACGGCAAGGGCAACGCCTACACCTCGCTGTTTCTCGACAGCCAGGTCGTCAAATGGAATGTGGCGCAAGCCATTGCCCAGTTCAAGGGCGACAAGACGGCCAAAGTCGTGCTGGACAAGATTGACGTGAACTTCCAGCCTGGCCATGGTTATTCGTCGATGGGCGAAACCAAGGAAGCGGATGGCAAGTACATGAATTCCGGCAACAAGTTTTCCAAGGACCGCTTCCTGCCAGTCGGCCCGCTGCATCCGGAAACCGAGCAGCTGATCAACATCAGCGGCGAAAAAATGGTGACGATTGCGGAGCACACGGCCTACCCCGAGCCGCATGACGGCATCATCGTGCGCCGCGACGTGGTCAAGACGCGCCAGATCTACAACATGGATGACTTCCCGAATGCGGTCAGGGCCGAGAACGCCGGCATTGAGCGCAAGGGCAACAAGGTCCATGTGCGCCTGATGTCGCAGGCGCCAGCCTTCAGCATGCCGGTCATCAAGATCAAGAAGGGCGATGAAGTCACCATCACCCTGACCAACCACGACAAGGTCGAGGACTTGACGCATGGCTGTGCGATTCCGACCTACAACATCTGCTTTATTGTCAATCCGCAGGAAACCAAGTCGGTCACGTTCACGGCCGACCGCGTGGGTGCCTACTGGATTTACTGCACGCACTTCTGCCACGCACTGCACCTTGAAATGCGCAGCCGCTTGTTGATCGAGGCGTAATTTCGCGCCAGATGCAACCTTGGCAAGGTGCGTACAGCGCACCTTGCCAAGCCTCAAACAGCGTTCAACCCAACGCTGATGCGATCGGACCGTAGTTTTATGGAACATTCAGTTTTCCGCAGCCGCTTGCTGCGCCCCTTGTTCATCGTCCTGGCCTTCATGCTCTGCCTGCCGTTCGCGGCGCAGGCTGAAGCGACCGTTTACGACGCCGAGTTGTCCGAGCAATTGAAGCACGGACCGGACCTGTGTGCGGCAGCGCCGTGCCGCGATGTCATGCCCGCCGCGCAGCAGTTTTCCAAGCGCATGGGCGCGCCCAATTACGTCGAAGCGTACGCCGTCGAAGGCGACAAGACGCGCTTGGTGGGCTATGTTTTTCTTTCGACTGACGTGGTCGATATTCCCGCTTATTCGGGCAAACCGGTCGTCACACTGATCGGCATGGACATCCGCGGCATCATTACCGGGGTGCGCGTGCTCAAGCACTCCGAACCCATCTTGCTGGCCGGAATTCCCGAGTCCGCATTGCTTAAATTCATTGCCCAGTATGTTGGCAAAGCCGCCGACGCCAAGCTGGTGATCGGCCGCGACCGGGAGGGCGATGACGCCATCGGGCTGGACGCCATCAGCGGCGCGACCGTCACCGCGATTGCCGAAAACCAGGTGATTTCACGCAGTGCCTACGAGATCGGCAAACAGGTCGGCCTCATCAAGAGCACGCCCCGGCCGCCAGCACGCTTTACGGCGCTGAAAGAGGAGCCGCTGGACTGGGCCGGCTTGCTCAAGGAAGGCAGCGTGCAGCATCTGGTGGTGTCGGCGGCCGACATGGGTCTGCCGGATCAGTCCCAAGCGTACATGGATTTGTATTTCGGTTACCTCAATGTCCCGGCGATTGGCAACAGCCTGCTGGGCGAACGCGGCTACCAGCGGCTGATGCAGGACTTGAAGCCGGACGAACATGCGATCTTCATCATCGGCAACGGGCAGGAGACCTTCAAGGGCTCTGGCTACGTGCGCGGCGGCATTTACGACCGGGTGCAGGTGCGCCAGGACCCGATGACCTTCACGTTCATGGACACCGACTACCAGAATCTTTACGGTCTGCAGCCCGCCGATGTGCCGGGCTTTAAAGAGTCGGCGATTTTCATCATTCGCTCGGCCAGTTTCAATCCGGCCTGGCCATGGCAGCTGACGGTGCTGGCCAACAAGGTCAATGCCGCAACCGGCAGCAAAACCTTTGTGCACTTCGACCAGGAATTGTGGCTGCCTGCGCGCTATCTGGAGGGTGGTCGCCCGCACGTGGACCGCCCCGAAGCGGCGTGGAAGTCGATCTGGAAACATCAAAAGCTTGAAATCACCCTGTTTGTGCTGCTGCTGGGCGTGACCGCACTGGTGTATGCACTGCGCGACAAGCTGGTGCGCAGATCGACCCGCAAACACAAGCCATGGACAGCGGTGCCGCATCACCTGATATGGATTGCCAGCGTTTTATTCCTGGGCTTTTACCTCAAGGCGCAACCGAGCATCACGCAAGTGATGACCTGGTTCCATTCGCTGCTGAACCAGTGGAAGTGGGAGCTGTTCCTGTCGGACCCGTTCATCTTCATCTTCTGGTTGTTCATCGTCGTCACGGTGCTGGTCTGGGGGCGCGGTGTGTTTTGCGGCTGGTTGTGCCCGTTCGGCTCGCTGCAGCAGCTTGCGCACAGCGCCGGCAAGTGGCTTGGCCTGAAACGCTTTCAGGGCCTGCTGCCCAAGCCGCTGCACGACAAGCTCAAATGGATCAAGTACGGCGTGTTTTTTGTCCTGCTCGGCGTGTCTTTTTACTCGATGGAAACGGCCGAGAAACTGGCTGAAATCGAGCCGTTCAAAACGACCTTCATCGTCGGCGTGTGGAACCGCACCTGGCCGTTCTGGCTGTTCATTGGAGGCATTCTGGGCTGGTCTTTTTTCAGCGAGCGTCCGTATTGCAAATACATTTGCCCGCTGGGCGCCGGCCTGGCCATCCCCGGAAAGTTCCCGTTGTTCGGCTTGAAGCGCAAAAAGGAATGCCAGACCTGCCATGCGTGCGCAGCCGGATGCGGCTCCCATGCGATTGATGCTGCCGGCAAGATCGACCCGATGGAATGTATGCTGTGCCTCGATTGCATGGTCCTGTATTACGACGACCATGCCTGTCCGCCGCTGGTCAAGGAGCGCAAGACACGCGAGAAGCAAGGCCTGCCGCTGACCGCCATCAATGCCAAGGGTTACTTCATTCCTCTGGACAGCGTGCGCCGCAATCTGTCCGAAAAAGCGGCGGAACTGGCTGACAGGAACGCCTGACGTGAACAAGGCGGTAGCCGCGCTTTGTGCCTGGACGCCCAGGGCCGTATTGCTCGTCGCTAGCCTGGCGCTGTCTGTCAACATGGCATGGGGCGCTGTGCTGCTGGTCAAGCCCGGAGAATCGATTGCCGCAACCATCCGCTCGGCCCAGAGTGGCGATACCGTGCAGGTGGCGCAAGGCGTTTACGCCGGACAACTGCTGATCGACAAGCCGCTCACGCTGCAGGGCCTTGGCCGACCGACCCTCAGCGCGCAAGGCAGCGGCGACGTGATTCGGGTGCGCGCGGCTGACGTGAGCATCGACGGCTTCATCATTCGCGACAGCGGTATCGACCTGGCGGCCAAGAACTCAGGCGTTCATGTCGAGCCCGCCTCGGACCGGGTAAGGATCAGCAACAACTCGCTGCCCTACAACCTGTTCGGCGTGTGGCTGGAAAGCGTCAAGGACGCGCGCGTCGTGAACAACATCATCACCGGCAAGCGTGATTTGCCGTCGGCGGCACGCGGCGACGGCATTCAGGTGTTCAACACCAGCAATGCGCAAATCATCGACAACAACATCAGTTACGCGCGCGACGGCATTTATGTGGATGTCTCCCGCAATGCATTGTTTCGGGGCAACAAGATCCATCACCTGCGTTATGGCACGCACTACATGAACACCCATAACAGCATCTGGGAAAACAACGAGTCCTATCTCAATCGCGGCGGCCTGGCGCTGATGGAAGTGCGTGACCTGACGGTGCGCAACAACATCGCCTGGGGCAATGCCGACCACGGCATCATGCTGCGCACGATTCAGGACTCAGTGATCGAAAACAACGTCGTTGCCGGCAACGGGCGCGGCTTTTTCATTTATGACGCCGAGTACAACACCGTGCGGGACAACCTGGTCATTGGCAACCGCGTGGGCATCCACCTGACGGCCGGCTCCGGCAACAACAAGGTCGATGGCAATGACTTCATCAGCAACCAGGAGCAAATCAAATATGTTGCTGCGCGCGATGTGCAGTGGGGCCGCACCCAAGGCAACTACTGGAGCAATTACAGCGGCTGGGATCAAAATGCCGACGGCATCGGCGACGTGGCCTATGAAGCCAATGACGTGGTGGACCGGCTCAACTGGCAATACCCGCTGCTCAAACTGCTGCTGACCAGCCCCTCGATACAGACGCTGCGCTTTGTCGCGCGCCAGTTTCCGGTGCTGCGTGCGCCCAGTATTGTGGACAAGCATCCGCGCATGCAGCCTGCGCATCAGGACTGGAGGCGCTGGAGTGATAAATGAAAAAAGGGCAGGTACGGCTGAAGTGATCCAAAAAACAAATGTGATCGAAGTGGCCGATGTCAGCAAAAGCTATGGCGACATCACGGCGCTGGACGGCATCAGCCTGTCGGTGGCGCAAGGCGAGATGTTCGGCTTGATCGGTCCCAACGGGGCCGGCAAAAGCACGCTGTTCAAGCTCATGCTGGGGCTCATCTCGCCGACTTCCGGCAACATCCGGGTGCACGGCGTGCCGATCGATGGCCGCGACTTCAGGGCGGTGCGACGGCGCATCGGCTACCTGCCTGAAAGCTTTGTCACCTACGACAATTTGACGGGCCTGGAAATACTGCGTCTGTTTGCCGATCTGAAGCAGGTGCCGCGCAGCAGTTGCGCGGCATTGCTGGAGCGCGTCGGGCTGGGCGATGCGGCGGGGCGGCGGGTCAGCGGGTATTCCAAGGGCATGCGCCAGCGACTCGGCTTTGCGCAGGTGCTGCTCGGCAAACCGGACCTGATTTTTCTGGATGAACCAACCAACGGCCTGGACCCGCAAGGCATCCATGATTTTTACCAGATCCTGCGCCAGGTTCAGGCGCAAGGCGCCACCATCATCCTGACCTCGCACATTCTGGCCGAGATCCAGGAGCGGGTGGACCGCCTGGTGATTCTGCAAACCGGGCATATCGCCGCACAGGGAACGCTGGCGCAGTTGCGCACGCAGCGCGTCCTGCCGTCGGTCATCGAGGTGACGCTGGCGCCTGGCCAGCAGGCCGGCATTGAGGCCGGGCTGGCGCGCATGACGGGACTGCAAATCAGCATGAACGGCCAGCGTGCGCGCATTTCCTGCCCGCCGGCGCAAAAAGTCGCGGTGCTCGAACTGCTGTTTGCGCTTGGCGGTGCGGTTCAGGACATTGCCGTACGCGAGCCGTCGCTGGAAGACCTGTTTCTGGGTTATGGGGGGCAGCATGTTCAAGCACATTGAGTGGGCACAGGTTCGCGTCATCGCGGCCAAGGAATGGCGCGAGCGCATCCGCAACTGGTGGGTACTCGCGGTGGCGGTGATTTTTGCGCTGTTTGCGCTGGCGATTGCCTACTTCGGTTCGGCGCAACAAGGCAGCGTTGGCTTTCAAAGCATCGATGTCACCATCTCCAGCCTGGTCAGCCTGGTGATTTACCTGGTGCCGCTGATCGCCATGATCCTGGGCTACGACGCCATCGTCGGCGAAAGGGAACGCGGCTCGCTGGAGTTGCTGCTGTCGATGCCGATCACCCGCTTTGAAATTTTGCTCGGCAAGTACCTGGGTTTGTCGGCCGCCCTGGCCTGCGCCACGGCGATTGGCTTTGGCGCCGGCTTGCTGCCCTTGGCAAACCAGCTGGGCGCGCGCGACTTTTACCATTACGCAGGCTTTGTTTTTTCTGCCATCTTGATGGGTATGGCTTTCCTGAGCCTGTCGCTCTGGCTGTCTGTGGTGTCGCAAGACCGCATGCGTGCCAGCGGCATGGCGATCGGGACCTGGTTTTTCTTCGTGCTGGTGTTTGACCTGCTGCTGATGGGTCTGCTGGTGGCCAGCAAGGGCAGCCTGAGCAGTGCCGTTTTTGCCAGCTTGCTGATGCTCAACCCGGCCGATGTGTTCCGGCTGCTGAACATCTTCAGCTCACAGCAGGTGCAGACCATGTATGGCCTGGCCACCGTCATGCCGGGCAGCCTGACCCACCCGATGGTGCTGATGAGCATCATGCTGGGCTGGATCATCGTGCCCTTCCTATTTGCCAACTGGAGATTCAAATGAAAGCGATCAATACCGCCAGGCGCCAAGGCCTGCGCACATCCATCCAATGGGCCGGCGCCCTGGCCCTGCTGGCACTGCTTCCGGCCTGCAACCGCGCCCTGCAGCCAGCAGTGGCGCTGGAACCCGGCAGCGACACCGCCTGCGTGGTCGATGGCATGGTGCTCAAAGACTTTCCCGGTCCCAAAGGGCAGGTGCACTATGCCGAAGGCGCACCCGACTTTTACTGTGACCTGATCGAGCTGTTTACCGCCTTGCTCATGCCGGAGCAAAAACGCCCGCCCAGCGCCGTGTTTGTGCAGGACATGGGCAAGACCGACTGGAATCGTCCAGATGCGAACTGGATTGATGCCAAAACGGCCTTCTACGTGACCGGAAGCCGAAAACCCGGCTCCATGGGGCCGACCTTCGGCTCGTTCTCCACTCAGCTGGACGCCGACACCTTTGCCAAAAAAGAAGGCGGTCAAACGATGCGCTTTGCGCAAATTACACCCGACATGGTCAACCTGACCGGCGGTATGGCACACGACGCCACGATGTCGCGTTGAGGTGGCCCGCTTGAAACACGAATTCACCCCCGCCATGGATACCTTGACCCCAGCGCCCCTGAGCGCCGAAGAGTTGCAGGCTTTGTTTGCAGAAACCAACTACCGGCTGCGCGAATCACGCAAAGCGGTATTGCAGCGTTACGCGGTGCAAAGTGAAGCCGAGCTGCTCGCACAAATCGGGCAAGCCTGCGTGGCCGAACACCCCGCCTACGAGCTTTACCTGAGTGCGCTGATTCTGGAACAAACCCGCATGCAGATCAGGGCGGAAATGGTGTCGCAACTCGATCCCGCCAATCCCGCCAATGAAGCCGATTTACCGTCCATCAGCGTGCATTTGGGACTCCGGGAACAGTTGCAAACCCATTACGAATCGCGTTTGCTTGAACCGGTCCAATTGGCACAAGATGCCCTGATGTTGTCGTTCGATACCGGCCTCAAGGTGGAAGTGCGCTATTTCAGCCGCCAGGAATATTCCATCAGCTGGTCTTGGGGCGACTTCGAGTTGCGTATCGATACCGCGCCCTCGCATCCCGTCTGCACGACGCAACCTCACCATCTGCACAGGGAAGACGGCACGCTGGCGCCAGACAGCGCAACTTTGCCTGGCACGGACTGCTGGCTCAACCTTTCCGGGCTGCTGGACCGGTTGTTGTCAGACCCTTTGCTGGCAGCGCCGACCTTCGATAAAAATGCGGCAACGGATTGCGCCGCCACAACAGGGAGCCTGGCAAGGAGCACGGCGCCCATCAAGTCAACTGCAATTCATCCCCTCACCCAACCTCTTCAATCTCGACAGGAAATCAAATCATGAACGCCTACAAATTATTGCCCCTCGTCCTTATTGCGGCTTTGGCCGCATGCGGGGAAAAAGCGCCGACGACCAGCGAATCGACAGCACCGGCAGCGGTGACGCCAGCGGCAACAGCGCCGGTCACGCAACCGGCGCCAACCGCCGCAGTCGCACCGCCCACAGCGGCAGCCAAAGGCCCGGCGCCAAGCGCGGAAGTGCTGGCCCAGGGCGAAAAAATCTACACAGCGACCTGCCTGGCTTGCCACGGCGCAGGCGTGCTGGGTGCGCCGAAATTTGGCGACAAGGCCTTGTGGGCGCCGCGCATTGCCAAGGGAATGGACACGCTCTACACCAACTCGATCAATGGCATCAACATGATGCCGGCGCGCGGCGGCAATGCCGCCTTGAAGGACGATGAGATGAAGGCCGCCGTTGACTACATGGTCAGCAAGGCAAATTAATGTGACCAGGGAAGCGTCGGCCAGCCTGGCTTGACGCTCCCTTGCCCGAAAAGGTATCTCGTCCATGTTTCCTAAAATCCTGCTCACCATCATCAAGTCCCTGGCCAGCGCCCTGCTGGTGCTGTCGTGGCCCAGCAGTTACGCCGCCAATGAAGCCATCCACCGCATTCCAGGCCATGTGTTCGGAACCACGGTCGAGGTCGCGATTTACGGTGAGCCCGAGGCGCGCGCGAATTTGCTGGGGGCTCGTGTGCTGAGCGAGTTCGACCGCCTGCATCACAAATTCCACGCCTGGCAACCCAGCGCACTGACCGCCCTGAACGACAGCATCGCACGTGGCGAGTCGTACCAAGCCGATGCCGAAATGGTCAGCCTGCTGCAGACGGCCACGCAACTGGCGGAGCGATCGGACAATTTATTCAACCCGGCGATCGGTCACCTGATCCGCCTGTGGGGATTCCAGAGCAGCGACATCACAGCACAGTCACCCGCACCAGCGGAAATCAAGCGCTGGGTCGATGCCAATCCGCGCATGTCTGACCTGCGCTACGACGGCACGCAGATTTCCAGCCGCAACAAGGCGGTCATGATCGACCTGGGCGGCTATGCCAAAGGGTACGCGCTGGACCAGGCGGCGCGGATTTTGCGCGATGCCGGCGTGAAGGCAGCGCTGATCAACGTGGGCGGCAATGTGCTGGCGATTGGCCAGCCAGGAGAGCGGCCCTGGAAGGTCGGCATCCGCAACCCGCGCGGCGAAGGCACGGTGGCGGCGGTGGAACTGCATGACAACGAAGCGATGGGGACCAGCGGCGACTATCAGCGTTATTTCATGAAGGATGGCAAGCGCCATCCGCACATCATCGACGGCCGCACCGGGCAAACCATCGACCTGGTGGCGTCGGTGACGATCATCACGTCCGGCGGCGCTGATGTTGGCTTGCGCTCGGATGGGAGCTCCAAGCCGCTGTTCATCGCCGGCCCGCTGCATTGGCGCGCAACGGCGCAGCGGCTTGGCCTGAACGAAGTCATGCTCATCGATGCCAACCGAAATGTCGAGATGACGCCGGCCATGCAGGACCGGATCGCGGCAGGCAAAACGGCTGAAACGTCAAAGCGCACGCGCTGACCCGCGAAAGTGGGAACCGGCGTTTAAAGTGCCCTCCAGAAGCGCAGCGGCACGCAGGTCTGCAGCCGTGTGATCGCCTGGTCGATCAGCGCCGGATGCAGCTCGTGCGCCAGCGTGCTGGCCACGTCCAGCGTGGCGTCGGCGCTAAGCTCCATCAGGTGCGCAAAATCATGCCGGACGCGGGCCACCGGCACGACCGGGTCATTCTTGCCGTGCAAAAAATGCAGCGTGGTGAGCGCCGGCGCCCTGGCCGGCCAGGCGGCGTAGCAGCCGCCAAAGGCCAGCACCCGGCCGGCCAGGCCGTCGTGCGCTTCGCTCAGGGCCAGCGCCAGGCTGGCACCAGCGCCAAAGCCGAGCAGCGCGGTGTCGGACTGCAGCGCGCTAAAACGCTGCTGCTGCGCGCGCACAAAATCGGCCAGCGCCCTGACGGCCTGCGCCAGCGCGTCGGCGCTGACCGACGCATCGGCCGACGGCAAGGTCAGTCCTTCGGGAATCAGCACTGCCGCCTCGGCAAACGCATCGCCCAGCCGGTTGCCCAGTTCCAGCATGTCCAGCGCCGTACCGCCGGCATCGTGCAGCAGCACGAACAGCGGCCTGGGGCTTTCAGCGCCGAACAGCAGTTCAATCGATGCAACAGCAGAAGGATTCATCGGCACGGTGGTCATGGGCAATCGGGAGGAAGTAAACGTCAAGCCGGGATGGTCAGGGCCTTGACTATGGCGCCGGCCACGCGGGCGCGTTGTAGTCCGTCTTCCCGGATGCCTGCGCGATGCCGCTGCCTGCCGGCCATCATTGCTAAGATCATTCACCCCACACCAGGCTGCCCGCGCTCCGGCGCCAGCCCACTGCAGAAAGAAACACCACCATGAAAATTGAAAAGAACACCGCCGTCACGCTGCGCTTCAAAGTCTCTGACGCCCAGGGCAAGCTGATCGAGGAAAACAAGGAGCCGATGGTCTACCTGCACGGTGGCTACGGCAACACCCTGCCCAAGATCGAGGAAGCGCTGGACGGCAAGGAAACCGGCTTCCAGACCACGCTGGCGCTTGCCGCCGAAGACGCCTTTGGCCTGCGCGATGAAGACTTGGTGCGCACCATTCCGCGCAGCCAGTTTCCGCCCGGCGTGAAGGTCGGCGGCCAGCTCGAAGGCCAGGGCAGCGACGGCCGTAAGCAGGTCTTCAACGTCGCCAAGATCAAGGGCGCCACGGTGATCCTGGACGCCAACCATCCGCTGGCCGGCAAGGCGCTGCGCTTCACGCTGAAGGTCACCGATGTGCGCTTGGCGTCCGACGAGGAAATCGCGCACCAGCATGTGCACGGCGAGCACGGCCATCACCATTGAGCCCCCACGCTCCGCCGCTGCGCGGGTCGCTGCCCCCCGAGGGGGCCGCTGCGCCTGCGGCCCGGCGGAGCCGGTTCCGCGGCCCTGGCTGGTGGCAGACCGTCGGGCAGCGCTGGGCCTTGCGGCCTGGCACGCTGGGCTGGTTTCGCGCTGAAAACACATTGTGTGCGTTCGCAGCACAAAGCCATATCCCTGTTGGCTGAATAGATGTATTATCAATGCATCTTTCAATCCGGTTCCTGAACCGTCATTTCAATCGGAGCTTCCATGACCGTCTGCACCTCCCCCACCCCTGTCGATGTCCGCCAGCTGGCGCCGCATGACCGCTATCCGGTGGCGTCTGCTGCCTTTCATTTGCTCGACGCTGGCGAAAGCATGGAACTGGTTCATGGCCAGGACCTGAAGGCGCTGAAGCTCCAGTTCGAATCCAGCCTGCCTGGCAAATTTTCCTGGGCCTGGCTGGAACAGGGTCCGGCGGTCTGGCGCGCATCCCTCACCCGCGTAAAGTCAGGCCACAGCAACGGTGGCTGCTGCGGCGGTTGCGGCGGCGCCTGAGCGGCTTCGCGCCCTGCCACGCCGGTGCGGATGCTGGCCTGGCGTTCCCTTGAAAGACTTCCCGATGTCACAACTTCTGCAGATCAAGCAAGCGCCGGCTGCGCCGGCCGCGTCGCCGCCCGGCTTTGCCCTGTGGCAGCTCGGCTTTCGCCCGTTTTACCTGCTGGCCAGCGTGTTTGCTGCGCTGTCCATCGGCCTGTGGGCGCTGCAGTTTGCCGGCTGGCTGGGCCAGCCCTACCTCCAGGGACCGATGTGGCATGCGCATGAAATGCTGTTCGGCTTCACGCTGGCCGTCATCGTTGGTTTTCTGTTCACCGCCGGGCGCAGCTGGTCGGGCCGGCCGACGCCGACCGGACCAGCGCTGATGGCGCTGGCTGCGCTCTGGGTGGCCGGCCGGGTGCTGGTGCTCACGCCCTTTGGCTGGGCCGCCGCCGTGGTCAATGTGGCGTTTCCGCTGGCCGCCGCCGTCGGGCTGGCGATTCCCTTCATTGCCGCGCGCAACAAGCGCAACTATTTTTTCATCGGCCTCTTGGTGCTGATGGCGGCCGCCGTGCTGGGATTTCACCTGACGCAGCTCGGCGTGACGCAGCTGCCCGGCTGGATCGGCATCCAGGTGGCGCTGGACGTGGTGCTGTTCATCATGGCGGTGATGGGCGGGCGGGTGATTCCGATGTTCACCAACAGCATTGCCGGCGCCAGCGCCACCAAGCGCCCGTGGCTGGAAAAGCTGGCGCTGGGTTCGACCCTGGCCTTGCTGCTGGCCGATCTGCTGGCGCTGCACGGCGCACCGCTGGCGCTGCTGGCCGGCGTCTGCGCCAGCGCGCACCTGGCGCGCTGGGCGCTGTGGCAGCCCTGGAAAACCTTGCGTACGCCGCTGGTCTGGGTGCTGCATGTGGCGTATTGCTGGATTCCGGTGCACCTGGCGCTGCGCGGCCTGGGCGAAATGGGCCTGGTTGCGCCGTCCATTGCCATTCATGCGCTGACAGTGGGCGCCATCGGCGGGCTGATCATCGGCATGATGACGCGCACCGCGCTCGGCCACACCGGCCGGCCGCTCAAAGCCAGCCGCACCGACGTGGCGTGCTACCTGCTGGTGCTGGCTGCCGCGCTGATCCGGGTGCTGGTGCCGCTGCTGGCGCCCGGCCAGCTGGTCAATTCCGTGATCTGGTCGGCGGCGCTGTGGTCCACCGGCTTTGCGCTGTATGCGGTGGCTTACTGGCCGGTGCTGACGCGGGTGCGGGCGGATGGCAAGCCGGGCTAGGCTTTTTGGCGTCCTGGGCAGGGCTGAATAGCCACAAAAGATACACCCACCCGTCCGGCTCTTCAGCGCGAGCAGTGGTTGCCTGACGCGGAGAGTTCCTACACGGGTGCGGCAGCTTTTTCCACACGACAGCCAAGGTTGTGGGGCCAAAGTGTCAAGCAATCCGATCCACCCCGGGTCGGCATTCACCTTGAGGAACCCAACTCATGACCGAAACCGTGGCGTATGAAGACGCGGTGGATCTGCTCGATGCAGACCACAAAGCCGTCAAAAAACTTTTCATCACTTTCAACGCGCTCTGCGAAGACAATGCGCCGGCCGAGCAAAAGCAGCTGATGGCTCAACGCATCTGCCAGGCGTTGACCGTTCATGCGCAGATCGAGGAGGAGATTTTCTATCCCCAGGTGCGCGCAGCGATCGGCGACGACGCGCTGATGGACGACGCGCTCGAAGAGCACAGCGAAGCCAAGCAGATGATCGCAAAAATCCAGGCCATGGAGGCCAGCGACGAAGGGTATGACGACGCCGTCAAGGCGCTGGGAACCCTCATCGACCAGCATGTCTTGGAGGAGCGCGGGCAGATCTTCCTGCAGGCGCAAAACGCCCCGCTGGACCTGCGCGGCATGGTGCCGGCACTGGCGGCCCGGAAAAAGCAACTGCAGCAAAGCGCGGCAAAACCGGCGACGTCACCCAGAAAGAAGAGGGCCGAAGCATGAAAGCACTTGTCTACAACGGCCCGCGCGACGTGCAGGTCAGGGAGGTGCCCGATGCCAAGATCGAGCGCGCCACCGACGTGCTGGTGAAGATCACGAGCGCCAACATCTGCGGCTCCGACCTGCACATGTACGAAGGGCGAACCAGCATGGAGCCCGGCCGCATCCTCGGCCATGAAAACATGGGCGAAGTCATTGAAGTGGGACCGGCCGTCGACCGGGTCAAGGTGGGCGATCGCGTCTGCCTGCCCTTTAACATCGGCTGCGGATTTTGTGAAAACTGCGAGAAGGGCTTGACCGGGTTCTGCCTGACGGCCAATCCCGGCACTGCGGGCGCGGCCTACGGCTTTGCCGGCATGGGCCCCTACAGCGGCGGACAGGCCGAGTTGCTGCGGGTGCCTTACGGCGACTTCAATTGCCTGGTGCTGCCGCGCGGCTCGGAGGAAAAGGAAAATGATTACGTGATGCTCTCGGACATTTTTCCTACGGGCTACCATGCGACCGAACTGGCCGACGTCAAACCCGGGCACAGTGTGGTGATCTATGGCGCGGGGCCAGTCGGCTTGATGGCCGCGAGTTCGGCCGTGCTCAAGGGCGCGAGCATGGTGATGGTGGTCGATACGCACAAGGACCGCCTGCAGCTGGCCGAAAAGCTTGGCGCCATTGCCATCGACGACACCGAAGGCGCCGGGGTGGAGCGCATCATGGAACTGACGGGCGGCAAGGGCGCGGATTGCGGCTGCGAATGCGTGGGTTACCAGTGCTGCAACATGCACCGCGAGGAAGTTTCCAACCTCACCATGAACAACTTGGTGGCTACTGTCAAGGCCACGGGTGGCATCGGCGTGGTCGGTGTCTTCGTTCCGGAAGATCCCGGTTCCCAGGACAAGCTCCAGAAGCGCGGACAGATGGCTTTTGACTTCGGGCAATTCTGGTTCAAGGGCCAGCGGATGGGCACGGGGCAAGCCAACGTCAAAGCCTACAACCGCTTGCTGAGCCGGCTGATCGAAAAGGACAAGGTCAAGCCGTCGTGGATCGTTTCGCACGAACTGCCGCTGGAGCAGGCGCCCCAGGCATATGCGAATTTCGACCAGCGGAAAACGGGCTGGACCAAGGTGGTGCTCAAGCCGGGAAAATCAAAATAGCCCGAAGCATGCGCCGCTGACCACCACCGGCGCCTTGCGTGTTGGCGCCAACGTCACGCCCCGCCTGTCCCGTTCTGGCTGGGCCTGCGCTGCCCGTAGCGCAGCAAAGGGACCCAGACAGTCGGGTCGCCCTTTCTTTTGCTCACTATTCTTTGGCGATAGCCAAAGAATAGTGAGTTGCCGCCGGGCACCCCCCGGCCAGCGCAACCACCGGTGTACCCTCAAAAATACAGGACACCGCCATGCACCCCAACCCGCCCCCCGCCAAGCCGCCCGTGCGCCCCCTCTGGCCCATGCTGTTCGCGCTGACGACCGCCTTCGCGCTCAGCCAGGCCTACCGCACCGTCGCCACGATCATGGCCGCGCCGCTGCAGGCCGACTTTCACTTGGGCGCGCAGGCGCTGGGACTGTTTGCCGGCGCCTTTCACTTTGCCTTTGGCGCGATGCAGCTGCTCATGGGCATCGGCATCGACCTGCATGGCGTGCGGCGCACCGTGCTGACAGCGTTTCCGGTGGCGATTGCCGGCTCGGCCCTGTCGGCGCTGGCCACGTCCTACCCGATGCTGGTCGCCGGCCAGGTGCTGATCGGCATGGGCTGCGCGCCGGCCTTCCTGGTGTGCACCGTGTTCATTGCGCGGCACCTGCCCGCCGACCGGTTCGCGGCGATTTCCGGGCTCACGCTGGGCCTGGGCGGCATCGGCATGCTGCTGACCGGCACGCCGCTGGCCTGGCTGATCGAGGCCACGTCGTGGCGCATGGGCTTTTGGGTGCTGGGCGCTTTCGCCGTGCTGGCGTGGGGCCTGATCTATGCGCTGGTGCATGAGCCGGCGCTGCCCGCAGCCATGGCGCAGGCCCGGGGAGCGCAAGCCCGGGAAACGCTGGGCCAGGCGATTGGCAAGTTCGGTGCGCTGTTTTTGCTGCCGCACACGCTGGGCATCGTGCTGCTGGCGGCCGTGGGCTATGCGTCCTTCATCTCGCTGCGCGGCCTGTGGCTGGGGCCGATGCTGATGCAGCGCCACGGCTTTTCGCTGGTGCAGGCGGGCAACGTGGCGCTGGTGATGTCGCTGGCCTCGCTGGTCGGCCCGCCGCTGTTTGGCCGGCTGGACCCGGGTCCGAAGCACCGGCGCCGCTGGATTGTCGGCTTCACGCTGCTGCTCGCCGGGCTGTTCGCGGCCTTTGCGCTGGGGCATAGCACGTGGGTGGACGTGGGCGTTCCCATTGTCATCGGCCTGCTGTCGGGCTACATGGTGCTGCAGTATGCCGACGTGCGCGCCGCCTACCCGGCCGAGCTGACTGGCCGTGCCATGGCGGTGTTCACCATGGCAATGTTCCTGGGCGTGGCCGGCATGCAGTGGTTGACCGGCATCGTCGCGTCCGTGGCGGCGGCGCAGGGCATCGAGCCCTTCACCGCCGTGCTGGCGAGCATTGCCGCGCTGCTGGCGACCGGCGCGCTGGCGTTCACCGTGCTGCCGAAGCCGTTGCGCCACGCCACGGCCTGAACATTGTCACTACTATTTTTATAGCTGCATCCGCCCGCTGCATATGCGCAAACGCCATTTTTGATTGATAAACTGGCGGACGGGCCGACTCTTGCCCCTCAAGCCGGCCGGTACATTTTGAACAGCTGCTCGGGGCCGACGCTGAAATAGTCGCCCGGCCCGCCGCCGCGCAGAATGTGTTCGGCGCCGGCCGTGTCGTACACGCCGTCCTTGAGCAGGCGCTGGGCGATGTGTACCGCCACCACCTCGCCCAGCACCAGCCAGGTCGGCACTTTCGCGCCATCGGCACCCTGGAGCTGGACGATCTGCGTGGTGCGGCATTCGAACGACACCGGGCTTTCCTGCACGCGCGGCACTGAAATCACCCGCGACGGCGCTGGCGTCAAGCCCGCCAGCTCGAACTCGCTGACCTCGGGCGGCACGGCAGCGCAGGTCTGGTTCATGGCCTCGGCCAGCGGGCGCGTCGCCAGGTTCCAGGCGAATTCGCCGGTCTGCTCGATATTGCGCACCGTGTCCTTGTAGCCGATGCTGGCAAAGCCGACGATGGGCGGCGTGTAGTTGAAGGCGTTGAAAAAGCTGTAGGGCGCCAGGTTCAGGCTGCCGGCCTGGCTGTGCGATGAAATCCAGCCGATGGGACGCGGCCCGACGATGGCGTTGAACGGGTCATGCGGCAGGCGGTGGCCGCTGCGCGGTTCGTAGAAATGGATGGCATCAAGCAAGGGAAGTGCTCCGCTGTGGGTGAAAGGACAGGTTCTAGGGCGCAGCATGCACCTTACCGCAGCCCGCCCTGCCCGGCTGCCGCTCCTGCGGCGCCCTGGCTAGCGGCGGTTCGGAATATCGGGCCGAGGGTCGAAGCGGTCGGAAATGCCGTCGCCGTCGCGGTCCCGGCCGCGTTCCGCGCGGTTCGGTGCGCCGCCCTGGTTCGGGTTGCGGTCAACGCGGTTGGGAACACCATCGCCATCGCGGTCGCGGTCCACGCGGTTCGGAATGCCGTCGCCATCGCGGTCGCCTTGGGCACGGCCCGGACGCGGACCGTGCGCGAAAGGCCGTCCCGGGCGCGGCCCCGGCACGATGACCACTGGCGGCGGTGGCGGAGGACGGTTGTAGCCGCGTGGGTAGCCATAGCCGAAACCGTCGGAGCGGTAAATCGTGCCACCGCCCTGGATGTAAACCGGCTGCTGGATGACCTGAGGAGCCGGTACGTCATAGCCGTAGTTGTCGTAGCCAGGGGCCGGATACACCGCGCAGCCAGTCAAGCCGGCAGCCGCGCAAAGCACTAAAAATGTTTTCATGAAAAGCTCCCGTCACCGCCTGTCAAAGACGGCAGGCTGGTGCATTGTGGTCTTGCGAAGTATCGCAGCGGTGTGATCCTGTCAAGAAAACATGTCCGGCCGTTACCAGATGTAGTTTGATGGCCTTGCCTGATCTGCTATATTTTAAATAGCTATATACGCCCGTGCTGATTGCGCAAACGGCCTTTTTCATTAAAAATTCGGCCGCCGATGCCAGCGTCATCACCGGCCGGGCGGAACCGACGCCGCCGCAGCGCGTCTGACCACGGAGCCCCGGCCGCACGATCTCCGCACACCACAAGGAAACCGATGAATCGCAGACGCATGCTGACACTTCCCGCCTGGCTGCTGGCCACCGGCGCCGCCGGCCCCGGCCTTTTTGGCGTACACGCTGCAGGCCAGCCCGGCTACACCGTGTCCACCGGCCAGCTGGAGCAGGCCGTTGCCCAGAGGTTTCCGCTGCGTTACCCGGTCGGCGGGCTGCTGGACCTCAAGCTGATGACGCCGCGCCTGCGCCTGCTGCCCGAGTTGAACCGCCTGGGCACCGAAATGATGGTCGAAGCCGCCGGCCCGGCGCTGGGCCGCCCCTACAGCGGCACCTTCGACCTGGATTTCGCGCTGCGTTACGAAGCCCGCGACCGTACCCTGCGGGCGCACCAGCTGCGTGTCAATGCACTGCGTTTTCCCGACCTGCCGCCCGGCCCGTCGTCGCTGCTGGACGCCTACGGCCCGGCGCTGGCCGAGCAGGCGCTGGGCGAAGTCGTGCTGCACACCTTGCGCCCGCAAGACCTGGCGCTGCCAGATGCAATGGGCCTGCAGCCCGGCAGCATCACCGTCACGCCCAGGGGGCTGGCGGTCAGCTTCATTCCCGCGCCGCCACGCTGAAGCAACCCGCCGCGTTCACCGCCTTCAGAAAGCCGATTGGTTCGGCCAGCCGCCTAAAATCCGGCTACTTTTGTAAGCAGCCGTGACGCCGGGTGGCGTTTTATGGCAAATAATGCAGGGCAACAGGTTTTTGATTCTCACCAGGCAAAGGCACGCACATGGACTCCTCAACGCTTACCGTCTTGATCGCCGTCGCCGGCCTTGCCACAGGCTTTGTGCTGTGCTGGCTGCTGATGCGCGGCCGCAGCGCCGCCCCTGCACCGCAGGCCAAGCCAGAGGCGCAAGGCGAACTGGCGCAGGCCAGGGGCCGTATCCGCCAGCTGGAAGACGAACGCCAGTTGGCCGTCAAGAACTTCGAAGACCTCAAGCACGAGACCGCCCGCGCGCGCAGCGTGGCCAACGCCATCAAGAAAGACAGCGCACCGCCAGCCGAACACGTCGCCCAGGTCAACGCCCTGCAGGCGCAACTGGCTGCGCTGCAGGCGCAGGAACAGGCGCTGCGCGCCGAAGCCTCCAAGGCCAGGTCCGAAGCGCTGGCTGAGCAAAGCCAGGCGAAGGAATATTTCCGCTCGCTGGAAAAAAACCAGCAACTCGCCGCCGCCAACGCCCAGGCGCTCAAGCTGGAAGCCGACCGGCTGCGCGAAGCGCTGGACGTGGCCCGGAAAGAGCAGGCCCGCGCGCTGGCGCTGGAGCAGGAAATTGCCACCCTCAAACGCAACGCCGCCGCCATGCCCGCTGCAGCGCAGGCAACGCGTCCAGCCGCTGCTGTGCCAGCGCAGGCCACGCAATTGCCGATGCTCGAAGAACAGGTTCTGGCGCTGCAAAACCTGGAAAAAGCCATCAAGAAAGAGTTCCAGCTGCTGTCCGAAATCCAGCGCAACGTCACGCTGACATCCGCCACGCGCCACGAGTTCAACGACAGCCCCGAGTCACGCACCGGCAACGCGGCAGCCGCCTGAGGGCGCTCAACCGGCAAAGCCAGCCGGCTACTTGCCGACGCGCACCCGACGAATCGCGCGCCCCTTCCCCGGCACTGCTTCGGTGAAGGCCGCATACATCAAGTAGCCCCGCCCGACGCTGCTGGACGACCGGAAGGCCTCCAGTCCATGCCCTCGGCGCGGCGCCGCCATCGCAGGCGCAGGCGCCAAGGTACCCAAAACAGGCGGTAGACCGGAAATTCCGGCCGTCAGGGCGTGCCGCTTCACAAGGGAAGGCACTCCATCGGCCAAGGCGTGACGCCGGGTGCCAGGGATGCGGCCGGGAATGATGCGGGAAGTTGTTGTGTTCCCGCCCCTGACGGCCTTTTTACAGGGCGCACGGGAAAGACGCGCCAACACCGCCACCCCTGTCAGCAAACCAGCACCAGTACCCGTGCATGATTTTCGTCACAAAATGTTAATAAATGTGACTTTCTGATGGCAATTCTTATTCCCGCGATGGGCAGCTGCGCATCGCGCATGACCAGCGGCGAGCGCCGGCTGGCCTTCCTGGAGCGCTGCACACCAGAAGGGTCACGCCTGGGGCGATATAGCGGTGATTTTTCGGTGCCACGACGAAATGAACGAATGCGCCCATGCATTGAACTGCGCCCGGCTGCCGCACCAAGTGCGCAAAGGCGCGGGCAGCTTTCACCCCAACGAGGACACGATTAAGGTGCTGACCATGCACGCCAGCAAGGGGCTGGAGTTTCCGGTGGTGGCGCTGGTGGGCATCGGGCAGATGCCAACGGCTGGCGAGGATGAGCGGGACGAGGCTCGGCTGTTTTATGTGGGGGCGACTCGGGCTATACAGAGCTTGGTTATTACGGGGAGCGGGATCAGAGCGTTTTGGCTTCGGATTAGAGTGATGGCATCAATCACTTCTTTATATTTCTAGCGTGAATTCGTGTTAATTTATAATAAAGATATGGGTAACCAATAACTATCCAATTATTGGCAATAATTACTCAAGATCAGCATTTCACGCCCAGAGGAAGTATTATTAGATTAACATTTATTTATTTATTAACACTCAAATATTTTTATTTAACCAATTCATCAAAAATCCAAATTAAAAACTAAATAATATGATTGAACTAGCCTCATTAAAACCTCTAACTACCGCAATTTTATTACCAATCATTAAAAATATTTTTGAATTAGGAAGAAAAGCCGGAATCAAAGGAATAAATAAATGGAATGAAACAAAGTATCATGCAAGAATACAAAGAAAAATTTCATCGATTGAGACTCTGAAAACCTTTTGGAGTAAAGTGGACCCCGGATTTGAGACAGCGGTTTAAGTAGGACACTGTCGCAAGAAATGGGTAAATCATGAGTGAATCGAAGAAACGCAAAGCGCACCTGCCGGAGTTCAAGGCG
>NZ_JAFCTH010000016.1:0-76679 GCF_049895905.1 Polaromonas sp. DSP2-3-2b2
CCATCAAAGCCTTTATCATGCCCTGCTGACCTTGCTCAGAAGCAACCCGCTTTAATCGCCTCTGCTTCCTAAGCCCCCTATTTAATAGCTGGTAGCGCCCGTGTCTATTGCGCAAAGCCCCTGTTTTCCTTAAAAATCAGGCGCCCCGCCTAGGCCGCTGCCCAGAACACCGCAAACCACTGCTGCGGATCGGTCCAGCAACGCATCTGGCTGAATCCGGCTTGATTGAGCAGCGCCGTCATCGATTCGACCGTGTATTTGTACGAGCTTTCGGTGTGAATCCGCTCGCCGGCCAGAAAAGACCGCGAATGGCCGGGCCAGGTGACGGTCAGGTCGCTCAAGGCTTCCAGGTGCATTTCAATGCGTGACTGTGCCGTGTTGAACAGCGCCACATGCTTCCACTGGCGAACGTCGAAGTCCGCGGCCAGCAGTTCGTTCACGTTGCGCAGCAGGTTTTTGTTGAAGGCCGCCGTGACACCGAGCGCATCGTCATAGGCCGCCTCAAGTGTGGCCGTGTCCTTGACCAGGTCGATGCCCAGCAGCAGGCCACGCGCCTTGCCCTGCGCCATATCGGCCATGTTGCGTAAAAACGCCAGCGCCTGCGCCGGCTGAAAGTTGCCCAGGCTGGAGCCGGGGTAGAAATACACGCGGTCGTGCCATTGCACTTCATCGGGCAGGCGCAGGCTGGATGAAAAATCCATGCCGATGCCAACGATGTCGAGCGCCGGGAAGCGGTTTTGCACCTGACCGGCTGCGTCCTTCAGGAAATCCGTCGAAATATCGACCGGGACGTACTGGTGTGGCTGGATCACCGGCATCAGCGCCAGTGCCTTGGCGCAGTTGCCCGCGCCCAGGTCGATCAGGCAGGGGTGATGCAGACCGGCTTGCGCCAGCGCGCTGGCGATCTGCGGCGAAGCAGCCTGGAAGATGCCGGCTTCGGTGCGGGTCGGGTAATACTCGTCAAGCACCGTGATGGCCTCGAACAGCATGGAGCCCAGCGTGTTGTAAAAAAACTTCGGCGACAGCGCGGCGGCTTGTGCCAGCAGGCCTTGCGTCAGTTCATAGGCGATGCTGCCGGTTTCACGGTCGGGGGATTTGCTGTCGCGCAGGTTGATGAACCGGGGCGTCGGCAAGGACGGTGTCGCAAGCGGCAAGTCGAAAAGCAGGTCGGAACGTTTCACGGGAGCCTTGGCAAGTAGTACAAATAGCTTTTGATTTGAAAACGTTTTTATCTTGCCGCCTGTAGGACTAGGTCGTTTAGGGGCATCGGGCGGGCCGACTGCTATGTCCGGCCCTTGCAGCGCGCTGCCTTTCCACAGGCGTGCGGGTGGCACAATACCTTTCAGACGTTTCAGCGGCCGCTCAGGCCCCGAACCGAAGCCGCTCACCACGGGAGCATTCCATGTTTTTGGCCGCATCGGCCCACAGACTGCACGCTTTGCAGGCTCACAAAATGCATGGGGTGGCATTCTGGTCCCCATTGACCCCTTGAAACTGGATAAGATAATTCCATGTCGCGCTATAACACCCCTTTTGAAATTCACGTCCACGGCGAAGTGCCTTTGCGTGACGATGTCAGCTTCGAGCAACTGCAGGAGGCGCTCAAGCCCTTGTGGAAATATGCCGGCTCCAAGTCGCTGGCCGCAGGCGCTGCCAGCGTCTATGAAGAAGAGCCCGGCATCCGCTTCGACGCACCCAAGCATTTGCTGCAGATGTGCTGGACGGTTCCAGGCGGCGACGACTTTCGCCAGTCGCTCGATGAAATGTGCATGGGGCTCAATGAGCTGGCCGAGCTTGGCGCGCCGATCGAAGTGACCTTCTACGATGCCGACTTCGACGAGGAAGACGAAGGCAGCGAGGAAGACGAGGCGCGCGATGACTTCGTCATCTACTTTGTCGGCCCGACGCCGGCGGCCATCATGCAGGTGCAGCGCGATCTGCTGGTGCAGGACCTGATCGGGCTGATGGAGCGGCATTTCGACGGCTCCGAACTCGGCGAGGTCGTGGAAGCCGTTGACAAGCTGTTTGGCCGCCGCTTCGACGACCTGGTCAATTCCATGCAGCTAGGCCGGCCGCCGCGCGGTTCGGGCGGCTCGCAAGGCGGTTCGGGCCACGGGACGGGCGGGCGCAAACCGCGCCACCTGCACTGAGCAGGCTTACTGGCTCAGCACCAGCTGCGCAATGGTGCCGGTAGCAACCGCAATCAGCACATAGTCCGAGCCAACCTGCACCCATTGCTGGCCGCGAGGCGGCGCATTCAAACGATGGTCGCGCCAGTGGTTCGCGCCGGACTGCGCTTGCGCTATTCAGCCCAGCCCCAGCGCCTGGTAAACGCGCAGCGCCGCATAGGCATCGTTGGCCGCATAGATCAGCTGCGCCTCCTGCAGATGCACGTTGGCCCAGTTCGAGGTGGTGGCCTTGCGCGACTTGATGAAGCGCTGGTTGAACAGCACCGCCACCGCGCCGCGCACGCCCATGTCCTTGCGGTAGCCACGCTCCCGGAAGACAGTGTTCAGGTCGAGCACAGCCTGCGGATCGACGCCAAGCTTGTGGATGATGCGGCGCCGGTCGTCGCCCAGGCCAAAGCCTGCCTTGATCACTTGGCGTGCCTCCAGCAGCAGGGCAACGGCGCGGCGGCATTCGGCGTCTTCCAACTGGAAGATGTAGGCCCGGTCCAGCGTGGAAAGCTGGACGATGTGCGGTCCGGTGGATGCTTCGTTCTTCATGAACGTCGGCTTGGACTCGGTGTCGAAACCCAGCGCCGTCACGTCGTCGAGTTCTTCCAGTGCGCGAATGGCCTGCTGCGCCGTCGCGACGAGCTGGATCTGCGGCAGATCGAGGCGGTCAAAAGGCGCCAGCAGCGCGATCTGCTCTTTGTCCGGGGTGGGGTGACGTTCGGTCATGAAATCCAATGCGTGAAAATAGGGGTAGAGCTTACCGCCGAGCGCTTGCCGTTCCATCACCTGCATTTTCATCACTTCCCGCATTAACCGACCATGGCCACAGCCAAAAGCATCACCACCGACCACTACAAGCTTTTCCCGTCGCCGCGCAACCGGCACCGGGCGCTTTTCCAGCACGAGGTGTTCGTGCCTTATCCCTACATGCTGATCGATCTGGAAAGCTATAACTTCAAGGGCAAGTACAGCCTGTTTGCCGCCTACCGGCTCAGCGACCAGAAGATGGGCCAGCTGGTCACGATTGACCTGGCCGAAGACGAGGCTAGGTTCAAGGCCCGGTTTGTCCCGGATTGAGGATGCAGGTTGAAGGGCATGGCACCAGGGATGCTCTCAAAAAAATAGCTGGTAGTGCCCGCTGGACGGGCGCTAACCAGCTATTAACTATTATTTTTACTGCCAGGAACGCCTGGCAGCAAGATTTACAGCGTGTCGATGAAGCTGCGCAATTTATCCGAACGCGAAGGGTGCTTGAGCTTGCGCAGCGCCTTGGCTTCGATCTGGCGGATGCGCTCGCGCGTCACGTCGAACTGCTTGCCGACTTCTTCGAGCGTGTGGTCGGTGGACATCTCGATGCCGAAACGCATGCGCAGCACCTTGGCTTCGCGCGGCGTCAGGCTGTCCAGGATGTCTTTCACCACATCGCGCAGGCCGGCCTGCATCGCGGCCTCCAACGGGGCGGTGTTCGCGCCGTCTTCGATGAAATCGCCCAGGTGGCTGTCGTCATCGTCGCCAATCGGCGTTTCCATCGAGATCGGCTCCTTGGCGATCTTCATGATCTTGCGGATTTTTTCTTCCGGAATCTCCATCTTCTCGGCCAGGATGCTGGCGTCGGGCTCAAAGCCGAACTCCTGCAAGTGCTGGCGCGACAGGCGGTTCATCTTGTTGATGGTCTCGATCATGTGCACCGGAATCCGGATGGTGCGCGCCTGGTCGGCAATCGAGCGCGTGATCGCCTGGCGAATCCACCACGTCGCGTAGGTCGAGAACTTGTAGCCGCGCCGGTATTCGAACTTGTCCACTGCCTTCATCAGGCCGATGTTGCCTTCCTGGATCAGGTCGAGGAACTGCAGGCCGCGATTCGTGTACTTTTTTGCAATCGAAATCACCAGGCGCAGATTGGCCTCGATCATTTCCTTTTTGGCGTCACGCGAATTCGACTCGCCTTCGTTCATGCGCTTGTTGATGTCCTTCAGGTGCGCCAGCGGCACGACGACGCGCGCCTGCAACTCACCGAGCTTGGTCTGCAGTTCCTGGATCGGCGGAATGTTGCGCGCCATGACGTTCGACCAGGGCTTGCCGGAGGCGACCTGCTTTTCAACCCATTTCAGGTTCAGCAGGTTGGGCGGGAAATCCTTGATGAAGGTTTCCTGCGGCATGCCGCACTTTTCAACAATGATCTTGCGCAACTCGCGTTCCTTCTTGCGAACGTCGAGCACTTGGCCGCGCAGCAGGTCGCACAGCTTTTCAATCGTCTTGGCGGTAAAACGCACCGTCATCAGCTCGTCGCTGAGGGCTTTTTGCGTTTTCAGGTAAGCCGGCGTACCGTAGCCTTCTTTTTCGTAGAGTTTCTGGAGTTTCGCGGCATAGTCGCCGACTTTTTCGAAGCGGCTGAGCGCGTCTTTCTTCAACTCTTCGAGTTTCTTGGTCAGCGCCTTGGAGCCGCCCTTGCCGTCGTCGTCGTCGTCTTCGTCGAATTCGTCGAAGTCTTCCTCGGCCACGTAATCGTCGGCTTCGTTGGCCACGGTGAAACCATCCACCACGGTCGAGATGACGACCTTGCCTTCGCGGATTTCCTCGGCCAGCCGCATGACTTCAGCAATGGTTGCGGGGCTTTCCGAAATGGCTTCCATCATGCGCATCAGGCCGCCCTCGATGCGCTTGGCGATCTCGATTTCGCCTTCACGCGTCAGGAGTTCGACCGTGCCCATTTCACGCATGTACATGCGCACCGGGTCGGTGGTGCGGCCAAATTCGCTGTCCACGGTGGAGAGCGCGGCTTCGGCTTCTTCCTCGGCTTCCTCTTCCGTTGCCACGGTGGCGCCGGTGTTGTTCAGCAGCAGGGTTTCGGCGTCGGGTGCTTGTTCATAAACAGCCACGCCCATGTCGTTGAGCATGTTGATGACGACTTCGAGCGTCTCGGCATCGACCAGCTTGTCGGGCAGGTGGTCGGAGATTTCGCCGTGCGTCAGGTAGCCGCGCGTCTTGCCGAGCTTGATCAGGGTTTTCAGGCGCACCCGGCGCTTGAGGATGTCTTCTTCGGACAGGACGGTTTCGTCCAGGCCGAATTCCTTCATCAGCGCGCGTTCCTTGGCCTTGCTGATCTTCATGCGCAGCGGCTTGACCTTTTCGGCGGTGGCCGTCACCTCGACCACTGCCGGCTCTTCGGCAAATTCGGCTTCGATGTCGGACAGGTCCTCGTCACCATCCAGGCTTGATTCCTTGGTCTTGCGCACGCGCTTGGCAGCGGCTGCAACCGGCGCGCCTTCGGCAGCAGCGGCTTTGGGCGGGCGGCCGGGTTTCTTTTTGGCAGGCGCGGCGCTTTTGAGCAGGGCGTCTGCAGCGGCGAGAAGTTGGGCTTGGGTGGATTTGGGCTGCACGGCAGGAACTTTCTTCAAGGGCATATCGGTTTTCGCAGAATTCAAAGAATCTTTGCCCGGCGGGGCAGGATCAAACGCGGGCTGCAATGGATATGGCGGTTTTTCCAGGTTTTTCAACCTTTCAACCGGGCACTTCAATCACGCCCTGGCGTCCGGACCACGGTCAGGGAACCCGGGGCAAAAGTTCAGGATTCAAATCGGAAGCGGTAAAAATCAAGGCAGCCTGTGCCTTGGTGCGGGAATGCTTAACTTTTGGCAAGCTGGTTGGGCGAACATTTGGAATGCAGTCCTTGCGGTGCGTTGGCCGTTTCCTGTGGAGTTTCCCTTCGCTGAAAGGGGGCCGGTGCCGGAGGTGCTGCTGTCGCGCTTGCTGGAAAAAAGCGGATTATACCCTGAAAAACTAAATATTCCAGTGTCTATGCGGGTTTCGAGGGGGTGCCCCGGGTGCGCGATTGCGCCAGAAGTTCGCGCAATCGTTCCAGCACGGCCGGGTCATTCGGCGCGCGGGCCGCCAGATCGGCAATTTCACTGTCGTGCCTGAGTTGCTGAAGCTGCGCCAGTATCCGGCGCGTTTCGCCCCAGTCGTAGTCCACGCCTTCCAGCACTTCGGCGAACTGCGCCACGGCATGGTGCTCATGGGCGTGGCCGCGCAGACCTTCGCGCAGCGCGGCCCAGGATTGCGGTCCATGCTCATGCAACTGGCTTTCCAGCCAGGCAAACAGCGGCCCGTGCGGCGCCGGCAGGCCGAGCAGCAACTGGTGTTCCTCGGTGCTGAGCCGGTCCCAGCTTTGCGGCTCGGTCAACAGCAGCCTGAGTACCCGATCCTCGCGGCTGGCCGGCAGGATGCGGCCCGCCACGCGGCGCGGCGTGGTGCCGGAGGGGAAAGGCTTGCGGCCGAACTTTCCCGGCTTGCCCGGGGGGGCGGGCGATGATGGTGCGTAGGCAGGAGGCTGCGAAAAGTAGGGCTCCGACGATGCGTAATCGGGCTCGTCATGCAGGCCCATGGGCGGATAGTCGCCAAACTCGGGCATACCGTGGTCCAGCTCGGGCGCAGGGTGTTCGGGCCGGAAGTTCTGGGGCTGCGGGGGCGGGCCGTTATTTTTTTTGTAATACGGTTTGCGTCCGCCTGACGCCGGCTGCCAGAGCTGCAGCAGTTCGCGGCTGTCAATCATCACCTGGTCGGCAATCTCGGCCAGCAGTTGCGGCTTGAGCGCGCCCTCGGGCAGCGCGCTCCACAGCGGCCGAGCATTGCTGGCCATGTGCGCCCGGCCCTCGGCGGTGTCCAGGTCGCAGCCTTCGCCCGCAGCTTCGAGCAAGAAGCGGCTCAGCGGCACCGCTTTGCTGACATAGGCGGCAAAACCTTCCTGGCCATGCGCGCGGATGAAGCTGTCGGGGTCGTGCTCGGCCGGCAAGAACAAAAACTTGACGGTGCGCACATCGCTGGCAAAGGGCAGGGCGGCATCTAACGCCTTGCGCGCCGCGCGCCGGCCGGCGCTGTCGCCGTCAAAGCTGAACACCACCGAATCGGTGAAGCGAAACAGCTTTTGCACATGCTCAGGCGTGCAGGCCGTTCCCAGCGTGGCGACCGCATTGGGAAAGCCCAGCTGCGCCAGCGCCACCACATCCATGTAGCCTTCGGTGACCAGCGCGTAGCCGTGCAGGCGCAAGGCGGTGCGCGCCTCGAACAGGCCGTAGAGCTCGCGGCCCTTGCTGAACACCGGTGTTTCGGGCGAATTGAGGTATTTGGGTTTGTCGTCGCCCAGCACGCGGCCGCCAAAACCGATGCATTCACCCTTGACGTTGCGAATCGGAAACATGATTCGGTCGCGGAATCGGTCATAGCGCTTGGCTTCGCCAGCGGCGTTTGCTTCGCCGGGCTCGCCGGTGATGACCAGCCCGCTTTCAACCAGCAAGGGGTCACCATAGTCCGGAAACACACTGGCCAGAGCCCGCCAGCCTTCAGGCGCATAACCCAGGCCAAATGTCCTGGCGATTTCACCTGAAACACCGCGCTGCTTGAAATACTGAATCGCCCGTTCTGATGTGCGCAGACTCTTGATGAAGGCCAGGCCGGCTTTTTCCAGCACGCTGGTCAAGGTGGCCTGCTGCTCGCGCACCTGCGCTGCCTTGACCCGGTCTTGCGGCGAGATGTCGTCCTCGGGAACCTGCAGGCCATATTGCTGGGCCAAGTCTTTCACCGCCTCGATGAAGGTCATGCCGGCATGGTCCATCAAAAAGCTGATGGCGTTGCCGTTCTTGCCGCAGCCGAAGCAGTGGTAGAACTGCTTGGACGGGCTGACGCTGAAGGACGGCGATTTTTCGCCGTGGAACGGGCACAGGCCCATGAAGTTGGCGCCGCCTTTTTTAAGCTGCACGTAACGGCCGACGATGTCGACCACGTCAGCGCGGGCTAAAAGCTCCTGGATGAATGATTGGGGTATGGCCATGGGTCAAAAAAGTTGAAAGCCAATTTAAGCACAGCTGCCTACAAAGGATTGCGTGGAAGGCACCCTGCGGCCCGCCAGCTGCCGCACATAATGAAAACCCACTTTTTCCACCTGCGCTCATCCGCGCAAACGCTCAATGACCCTTGAACCGCAGGCCGCCTATGTGCTTCGCCATCCCGGCGCTTTCGCGTTGCAGATCCTCAAGGGCTTTCGCGCCAACCAGGGCTTGTTGCTGGCCGGCGCGGTGGCCTATTACGCCTTGCTGTCGATTGTGCCGCTGCTGATCCTGATTGCGATTGCGCTGTCGCATGTGGTGGATCAGGCCGCGCTGCTGGCGGCCCTGGGCCGCTACATCGGCTGGCTGGCGCCGGGGGAATCCAACTTCATCGTCAGTGAACTGACCCATTTCCTGGCGCACCGGGACGTCATGGGCTGGGTGCTGCTGGGCACCATGCTGTTTTTCAGTTCTTTGGCGTTCACCGTGCTGGAAAACGCGATGTCGGTGATTTTCCTGCACCGCGTGGCGATCCGGCGGCGGCATTTCCTGGTGTCGGCCGTGCTGCCTTATTGCTACATTTTTTGCCTCGGGCTGGGCTTTTTGCTGGTGACGTTGGTGGCCGGAAGCTTTCAGGCGCTGGGCGACAAGAGCATTGAGTTCCTGGGCGCAAGCTGGTCGCTGAGCGGGTTTTCTGGTGTCCTGCTGTACCTGCTGGGCTTGACCGGCGAGATTTTTGTGCTGACCTCGGTCTACATGGTGATGCCGGTGGGCCAGTTGTCCCTGCGCCGGGCGCTGATGGGCGGCGTGACGGCCGCGCTGCTCTGGGAAGTGACGCGCCATGTGCTGGTCTGGTACTTCGCCACGCTGTCGCAGGTCGGCCTGGTGTACGGCTCGCTGACCACGGCCATCGTCGTGCTGCTGAGCCTGGAAATTGCCGCCACCTTGCTGTTGCTGGGCGCGCAGGTGATCTCGGAATACGAACGCATCGGCACCGTCGAGCCCAGCGCGCCAGCCCAGCCTTTGCAGACCTGAGCTCGTCCGCAAGCATTTGGTGCTACTAAAAGCATAGCTGCCTGCGACCGCCAGTCAAGCGTAGAAAGCCTTTTTTACCATCAATCGCCCATCACCAGGCCTTCGCGCCTCGGATCAGCGCCGCCCAGCCAGAGCAGCATGCCATGGGCTTGGCCGCGCGTGATGGCCTGCAGGCCGCTGGTCATGGCCTGTTCGCGCACTTCGGCGCCGCGTGCGCGCAGCGCGTCGACTGTGGCTGGCGCAAAGCGCTTTTCTTCCAGCAGCGTTGGCCCGTTCAGCGACGCGAAGTTGGGCAGGTCAATCGCCTGCTGCGGCATCAGGCCCCAGTTCAGCACGCCGTACAGCGTCTTGGCAGTGAAGTGGATGATCAAGGCGCCGCCGGGGCTGCCGCCGCTCATGACGAGCTGGTTGGTCGCCTTGTCGAACACCAGCGTCGGCGCCATTGACGAGCGCGGCCGCTTGCCGGGCTGCACGCGGTTGGCCACCGGCTTGCCCTCGGCGTCGGTGGGCGCAAAGCTGAAGTCGGTCAGTTCGTTGTTCAATAGAAAGCCGCCGGCCTTCTTGGTGCCGCCATCGGTCATCAGGCGCGAGCCGAACTGGTCCTCGATGGTCGTGGTCATGGCAATCGCGTTGCCGAAACTGTCAACAATGCTGATGTGCGAGGTGCCGTATTCAGGCTGTTCAGGCATGGCGGCATGCGCCGTGCTGACCGCGCCCGGAACGCCGGGCTTGGCGGTTTTCATGCTCGGGCCGGTGGGCTGGATCAGCTTGGCGCGCTGGCTCAGGTAGGCGGGTGCCAGCAGGCTCATCCAGTTGCCGCCGGGCGGCTGGACGAAGTCCGGGTCGCCCAGGAACTGCGCCCGGTCGGCGAAGGCCAGGCGCGAGGCTTCGGTGTACAGGTGCAGCCAGTCGGCCGAGGGCGTGGGTCCGGTGGTGCCGGGAACGCCGCCCATGCCGGTCACCAGCCCGAGCGTGGCGGCTGGCGTGTTGTTGAGGATGCCCAGAATCTGCCCGACGGCGATGGCGCCCGAACTTGGCGGCGGCATGCCGCACAGCCGGTAGGTCTGCGCCTTGACGGGGTAGTCGGAACAGATCGGGTCGCGTTTCTTTGCCTGGTAATTGGCCAGGTCACTGAGCGCGAGCTTGCCCGGGTTGCCAGGGTGGCCCTGCACCTTGGTGACGATGGCCTGCGCGACCGGGCCGGTGTGCAGCGCATTCGGTCCCCGGCTGGCGATTTGCCGCAGTATTTCGGCCAGCGCCGGGTTGCGCAGGGTGGCGCCGGCATCGACCGGGCTGCCGTCTGGCTTGTAGAAATAGGCGGCGGCCGTCGGGTCGTTCTTCAGGTATTTCTCGTCCTTGAGCAGCGTGCTTAGCCGCGCACTGACCCGAAATCCGTTGTCTGCCAGCGCAATGGCCGGCGCGAAAAGCTGCGCCCAGGGCAGCTTGCCGTATTGCTTGTGCGCCATTTCCAGCATGCGCACCGTGCCGGGAGTACCCACCGAGCGGCCGCCGACCACGCCGTCATAAAACGGCATCGGCTTGCCGTCCGCGCCCATGAACAGTTTTTCATCCGCCGCCATCGGCGCCGTTTCGCGGCCGTCAAAGGCTTCCACGGCCTTGCCATTGGAGTGCAGCAGGAAAGCGCCGCCGCCGATGCCGCTGGACTGCGGCTCGACCAGGGTCAGCACCATCTGCACCGCGATGGCCGCGTCAATCGCCGAGCCGCCGGCCTTGAGGATCTGGTAGCCCGCATCGGTCGCCAGCGGATTGGCGGCCGCGACGGCGAACTTCATGGCGGCCCAGCCGGGCTTGGGCGTGAAGCCCGACGAGCCCTCGGGCTGCTGGGTGGGCGCGCTGTAGGCAAAGGGGCTGGGGGGAGGACTGGCGCAGGCCGCCAGCAAGGCAGCCAGGGCAACGGAAGTCAGCAGGCGTTTCATGCGATCTCCTCGGGAAATGGTGAAGCGCCATGGTAGGTGACGCCGCACCGTCCGCCAAGCCATCGTGCGATTTATGAGTCATTTAGGCCGTTAGCGCACGGCGGGCGGGCGCCAGCAGCTATCAAAAAGAAAGCAGCCGCAGCGCCGCCCGTTGCAGGCGGCGCGGGGGTTTTTAGCGCGGTGCCAGGCGAATCGCGCCGTCAAGGCGGATCACTTCGCCGTTGAGCATGTCGTTTTCAAAGATGTGCTTGGCCAGCTTGGAATAATCCTGAGGCGTTCCCAGGCGCGAAGGGAAGGGCACGGCGGCGGCCAGCGAGTCCTGCACGTCCTGCGGCATGCCGAACATCATCGGCGTGCCGAAAATGCCGGGGGCAATCGTCATGTTGCGGATGCCGTTGCGCGCCAGGTCACGGGCAATCGGCAGCGTCATGCCGACCACGCCGCCCTTGGAGGCGCTGTAGGCGGCCTGGCCCATCTGGCCGTCGTAGGCTGCCACGGAGGCGGTGGAAATCAGCACGCCGCGCTCGCCGGTGGCTTCGGGATCATTCTTGGCCATGGCTTCGGCGGCAAGGCGGATCATGTTGAAGCTGCCGACCAGGTTGACGGTGATGGTCTTGGTGAAGGTGGCTAGACTATGCGCGCCATTCTTGCCGATGGTCTTTTCGCCCGGTGCGATGCCGGCGCAATTGACCAGGCCCATCAGCTTGCCCATGGACACGGCCTTGGCCACCACGGCCTGGCCGTCGGCTTCCTGGCTGACGTCGCACTTGACGAAAGCCGCATTGGCTTCGCCAAGTTCCTTGGCGATGGCTTCGCCTTTTTCCGCCTGCATGTCGGCAATCACGACCTTGCCGCCGTTGGCGACCAGCATGCGTGCCGTGCCTTCGCCCAGCCCTGAAGCGCCACCGGTGACGATAAATACCTTGCCTGCGATGTCCATGGGATGTTCCTTGAAATTGAAAGGTTGAAAAAAAGGGAAAGGAAAGTCGGTCTAGCGGTTTGACGTTTACGTTAACGTCAATCCAGCCGCCAATTATCGCGCATGAAAAAGCCCGGCTGTCTTTCAACGGCCGGGCTTGCGCTCAGGGATCGGTCAGTGATTCGATTATTTGTAACCCACGCGGTCGAGCATCTGCTGCACCTTGACCTGGTTCATGCCGACGACACTGACCGGAATAGTTTCGGACTTGAAGCTGCCGCCGGTCATGGCTTGCAACGCCGGGTTGCTGACCTTCACGCTGGACACGGCAGGCCATTCGTTGTTGCCGTTGGCAAAATAGTTTTGCGCCTCTGGCGTGGCCAGGTATTCCATGAACTTGACCGCATTGGCCGTATTTTTGGCATTCTTCGCCACGGCGGCGCCGGCAATGTTCACATGCGTGCCCCAGGTTTGCTGATTGGGAAACACCACGCCGACGCGCTCAGCCACGAGTTTGTCCTCGGGCGCGTTCGACCGCATGATGCGCGCCAGGTAATACGAGTTGGTCAGCGCCACGCCGCATTCACCGCTCGCCACGGCCTTGATCTGGTCGCTGTCGCCGCCCTTGGGGTCGCGCGCCATGTTGGCGACCAGGCCTGCAAGCCACTGCTCGGCCTTGGCTTCGCCCAGATGCTCGGTGACGGCTGAAAACAGCGACAGGTTGTAAGGGTGCGCGCCCGAACGGGTGCACAGCAAGCCCTTGTTCTTCGGGTCGGCCAGTTCCTCGTAGGTATCGACATCGGCCTTCTTGACCTTCAGCTTGTCATACACCACGACGCGGGCGCGGGTGGAAAAGCCAAACCAGGTCGTGCCTTCAGGGCTTGCCTTGGCCCGCAGGTTGACCGGAATGGCCGCTTCAAGCGTGCGCGACTTGATCGGCTTGAACAGGCCTTCGACATCGCCTTTCCAGAGACGGGCGGCATCGACCAGCAAGATCACGTCGGCAGGCGACGCCGCGCCTTCGGCTTTCAGTCGGGCCAGGATGCCGGCGTCGTCGGCATCAACCCGGTTCACCTTGATGCCGGTGGCCTTGGTGAAGTTGCTGTACAGCGCCTCGTCGGTCTGGTAGTGGCGGGCAGAATACAGGTTGACCACCTGTTCCTGGGCGCTTGCGTTGCCCACGGCACCCATCAAGGCAGCGGCAGCAAGGGCAAGACCGGTAAAAATAGGCGCTTTTTTGATCATGGTGAGAAATTCCTGAAGGCTTGAAAGTTAATGAGTTTAATGCAAATGCGAATTAGTCGCAATATCTTTTCGGCTGGATGGCTGGCCAAACTGCTGCTTCCCGCCATGCTTGTCGCCGGCTGCACCACGGCGCCGGTGGCGCCCGTCAAGCCGGCCGTGCCGGACGGAGTCGCGCTGCCTGCCGTCAAAAAGCCTTTGAAGATTGGCCTGGCGCTGGGCGGCGGCGCGGCGCGGGGCTTTGCCCATGTCGGCGTGATCGCGGTGCTCGAAGAAGCCGGACTGCGGCCGCAGATGGTGGTGGGCACCTCGGCTGGCAGCCTGGTCGCGGCCATTTACGCCACCGGCAAGACCAGCGCGCAGCTGCAGCAGACCGCGCTTGGCATGGAGGAAGTGGCGATGACCGACTGGATGCTGCCGATCATCGGCAAGGGCGTGTTTCGCGGCGATGCGCTGGGCCGCTACGTCAACCAGCTGGTCGGTGGCCGCCTGATCGAGAACATGGCAATTCCGCTGGGCATCGTGGCGACAGACCTCAACAGCGGCCAGGCGGTGCTGTTTCGCAGTGGCGACACCGGCACGGCGGTACGCGCGTCGAGCGCGGTGCCGGCGGTGTTCGTGCCGGTCAGGATCAGCGGGCATGAATATGTCGATGGCGGCCTGGTGTCGCCGGTGCCGGTGCGCTTTGCCCGGCAGATGGGCGCCGACATCGTGATCGCGGTGGACATTTCGAACCCGCCCGAAGGCAACCCGGCCGGCGACACCTTGCAGATCTTGTTGCAGACCTTTTCCATCATGGGGAAAAGCATCAACCAGTACGAGCTGAAGGAAGCCGATGTGGTCGTGCGGCCTTCGCAGGCAGGGCTCAAAAGCGCCGATTTTTCGGCCCGCAAGCTGGCGATTGAATCGGGCAGGGCGGCGATGCTGGCGGCGCTTCCGGCGCTGAAGGCGCGGCTGGCCACCGGCATCGCGTCCAGCCATTGAATCCTTTTTCGGATTCGCTCATCTTTCGATAGCTATTGATGCAAGCTGCGCGTGCGCAACAGGCTGATTTGAGCAAAAAAAAGCCCAGTCGCGAAACTGGGCTTGAACGGAACCGCGAAACCAGACGTTTCTGCAAGGAACCGAGGAGACAACTGGTGGAAACCTGTCAGTTCAGACCGGCCTCACGAAGTGGGCTCCGTGTGCTTTCAAGGTGCGCCGGGCACCGAGAGAGCAGCAATTTGAAATTAACGCTTTGTGGAAGCGCTCTTGGAAGCGCTCTTGGAAGCGCTCAAAGCGGACTCGGAAACCGTGTTGAAGTTGGTTTCGGCCATGTCGCCGGCTTGCTTGACGGCTTTTTGTACCGACTCGAAAGCCGTGTTGGCGGCGGTCATGGCGCTTTTCATCATGGTCACTGCGGTTTCGGAACCGGCAGGTGCATTCTGGGTGGCACTTTCGACCAGGTCGGCGAACTTCTTCTGGGCTTCGGCGGTCTGGCCTTCGAAGGTCTTGCTGATTTCAGCGCCGGCGGACTGGGCGATGTCGTACAGGTGACGGCTGTAGGCGGCGGTTTTTTCAGCCAGAGGCTGGACCATGCTGGCTTGCAGTGCGAGCAGTTCCTGTGCATCCTTGACGCCCATGACGGCTTGTGCGTTGTTGGCGGTTTCGGCCAGGGCAGCCTTGGTGGCTTGCACGTTCAGTTCGACCAGTTTTTCGACGCCTTCGAAGGCTTTCTGGGTCAGGCCGAACAGGGTTTCGATATTTGCTTTGTGGGAAGCCATGAGTTGTTCAGCGGTCAGCATAGTTAATCTCCATAAGTGTTGTTAAGGGTAGTAGTTGCCTTGCGCTGAATTGCTGCACTGCAACATGGAATTAATTATAGGAGAAACTCGTCTTTTTGCAAACATATTTTGCTGCAATGCACCAATCTAGATAGGTTACCCTGATCTGATTCGCTATTTCAGGATCAAGTCTCGTGCAAGCCTTTTACGCCGACCACTTCGTCTTGCCGCTTCCCGCTGGACACCGCTTTCCCATGCCCAAGTACAAGCTGCTGCGCGAGCGGCTGGTCGCTGAATTGCCCGAGGTGCGCCTGGGCCAGGCTCCGGCAGCCAGCGATGGCGAACTGGCACTGGTGCATACGCCGGCTTATATAGAGGCCATCACCCATGGCACGCTGGCGTTGCCGGCGCAGCGCGAGATCGGCTTTCCCTGGAGCCCGGCCATGGCCGAGCGTGCGAGGCGTTCGGCCGGGGCCACCATGCTGGCGGCGCGGGTGGCGCTGGGGCTGGCGCCGGGCGCCCGGACCGAGGGCATTGCCGCCAACCTGGCCGGCGGCACCCACCATGCTTACGCGGGCAAGGGCGGCGGGTTTTGCGTTTACAACGACTCGGCGGTGGCTGCGCGGCTCATGCAGGCCGAATGGGCCCGGCGTCACTGCCAGGCGCGCCGGCCGCTGCAAGTTGCGGTGATTGACCTGGACGTGCACCAGGGCAATGGCACGGCCAGCATCTTTGCCGGCGACGCCAGCGTGTTCACGCTGTCGCTGCACGGCGAAAAGAATTTTCCGTTCCGCAAGGAGGCGAGCGATCTGGATGTCGAGCTGCCCGATGGCTGCCTGGACGCGCCCTATTTGCAGGCGCTGGAGGAGGCGCTGGACGAACTGGACCGGCGTTTCGAGCCCGGCCTGATTTTGTTCCTGGCTGGCGCCGACCCCTTCGAGGGCGACCGCCTGGGACGGCTGAGCCTGAGCTTCGACGGCCTGGAGGCGCGCGACCGCCGGGTGTTCGACTGGGCCTGGCAACGGCGGATTCCGCTGGCCTTTTCGATGGCGGGCGGCTATGGCAGGAATATCGACGAAACCGTGCAGGTGCAGGTCAACACCTACCGCGTCGCGCTTGAATATTGGCGCCGGTGGGAATCGGCCAGCTGATGCGCTGGCAAAATAGCGTTCCCATGCGCCCCACACCCCGACCCCAGCCCGAATACCGCAGCGATTACCGGGCTTTTCGGGCCATCGGCACCCGCTGGTCCGACAACGACCTCTACGGCCATGTCAACAACGTCGTTTATTACAGCTGGTTCGATACCGCCGTCAACGGCCTGCTGATCGAGCGTGGTGCGCTCGACATCCATGCCGGCAGTGTGATCGGCCTGGTGGTGGAAACCGGCTGCAACTATTTTTCGCCGCTGGCGTTTCCCGAGCCTGTCGTGGCCGGCATTCGCGTGGCGCATGCCGGCGCCTCCAGCGTGCGCTATGAAGTTGCCCTGTTCCCGGCCGACGACAGCCTGCCGTGCGCCGCCCGGGGCCATTTCATCCATGTGTATGTCGACCGCGCCACGCGCCGGCCGGCAAGCCGCCTGCCGCCTGAATTACTGTCTGTCCTGGAGCTGCTGAAATGAACCCAACCGATTCTTTCGCCCACCCCGTCGTCGCCGGCGACTTTGCGCCTGACGACGCGCCGAGCAGCGCCTTCCAGCCGCCCGTCAACGCGGTGGACCGCGCCATCGAAAGCCGCCAGTCGATGCGCGAGTTCCTGCCGGCGCCGGTGCCGCGCGCGCTCATCCTGCATCTGCTTGAACTGGCCAGCCGCGCGCCGTCGGGCACCAACACGCAGCCGTGGAAAGCCTATGTGCTCCAGGGCGCGAGCAAGGACCGTTTGGTAGAAAAAGTCTGCCGCGCCCATGACGCGCTGCGTGACAACCCGGTGCTGGCGGCCGACTACCAGGAGGAATACGACTATTACCCGGAGAAATGGGTGTCGCCTTATATAGACCGGCGACGCGAAAACGGCTGGGGCTTGTATGGCCTGCTGGGCATCACCAAGGGCGACAAGGACAAGATGCATGCGCAGCACCAGCGCAACTACCGGTTTTTCGATGCGCCGGCCGGGCTGATGTTCACGCTGGACCGGGTGATGGGACGCGGCTCGCTGCTGGACTACGGCATGTTCATGCAGAACCTCATGGTCGCCGCGCGCGGCCACGGCCTGCACACCTGCCCGCAGGCCGCGTGGAACGGCTTTGCCAAGATCATCCTGCCGCACATCGGCGCGGGCGAGAGCGAAATGCTTGTCTGCGGCATGTCGCTCGGCTATGCCGACGAGTCGGCGCTGGTCAACACCTTTCGCACGCCGCGCGTGGATGCCGCCGAATTCACTAGATGGTTAGATTGAACCAGTGACCTTTTCCGTCGTCCAGCTGCTCGGCGGGTTGTCTTACGCGACCACGCTGTTTCTGATGGCCTCGGGGCTGACGCTGATTTTCGGCGTCACGCGGATTGTCAATTTCGCGCATGGCAGCTTTTTCATGCTGGGCGCGCTGTTCACCGCGCACTGGGTCACCGACTGGTTTCCGGCTTGGGGTGACAGCGCGTCGCTGTACCTGCTTGCTATTCTTCTGGGAGCTGCCTGCGCAGCAGGGGCGGGCGCGATTGCCGAATTCTTCTTGTTAAGGCGAATGTCGGGCGCGCCCGAGCTGTACCAGCTGGTGGCAACCTTCGGCCTGAGCCTGGCGATGCATGACGCAATGCAGTGGGGCTTCGGGCCGGACGAGGTGTTCGCGCCGCGTTTTCCGGGGCTCAAGGGATCGGTGCAGATCGGCGACGAATTTTTTCCGGTGTACCAGCTCGCCATGATCGCGCTCGGGCCGCTGGTCTGGTTGGGCCTGCACTTGCTGCTGCGCCGCTCGCTGTTCGGCCAGCGCCTGCGCGCCGCCACGCAGGACCGCGACATGCTGGCGGCGCTGGGCGTGAATCCCAAGCCCTTGATGCTGGGCGCTGTGGTGCTGGGCTGCGCGCTGGCCGGGTTGGGCGGCGCACTGCAGTTGCCGCGTGAACCGGCGCATCTCCAGATGGACATGAACGTGATCGTCGAGACCTTCGTGGTCGTCGTCACTGGCGGGCTGGGCAGCATTGGCGGCGCGTTTGTCGCCGCGCTGCTGATCGGCCTGGTGCATGCCTTTGGCACCGCTGCATTTCCGCAGGCGACGCTGGTCGTCGTGTTTTTGACCATGGCGGTGGTGCTGGTGTTCCGGCCGCAGGGGCTCAAGGGCAAGCGGGCCGCGTCGCTGGAACACGGCGGCAACCGGGAGGCGGCGCAGAAGTTTCGCGGGCTTGGGCTGGGGCGCGGCTGGAGCTTGTTAATAACGCTGGCCTTTGCCTTGCTCGCCGCGCTGGCCTGGTTGGGCGGGGCTTACTGGCAGACGCTGGCCGCCGACGGCTTGATCCTGATGATTTTCGGCATCAGCCTGCAGTCCATGATGGCGCTCGGCGGGCTGGTCAGCTTTGGCCATGCGGCATTCTTTGCGCTCGGCGCCTATGGCGCGGCGCTGTCGCACAGCCTCTGGGGCGCAACGCTGCCGGTCGCGCTGGCCGTGGGCTGCGGCGCGGCGCTGGCGGTCGCTAGCGTGTTCGGCGCGGCGGTGGTGCGCAGCAGTGGTGTGTACCTGGCGATGCTGTCGCTGGCACTGGCCCAGGTGGTCTGGGCCGGGGCGACGCAGTGGGTGGGCCTGACGGGCGGCGACAACGGGCTGATTGGCCTGCGGCTGGTCAGCGATGACGGCCGGCCGGTGTTTTATATGCTGCTGGTGACGCTGGCGCTGGCGGCTGTGTTCGCGCTGCGTTATCTGAGCCGCTCGGTGATGGGCGCGGCCTTGCAGGCGGTGCGCGATGCGCCGCTGCGCGCAGCCGCGTCCGGCCTGTCGGTGGGCTGGCTCAAGTACCGCGTGTTTGTCGAAAGCGCGGTGCTTGCTAGCCTGGCGGGCGGGCTGTTCGCAGCGCACAAGGGCGCGGTGTTTCCATCGCTGGCGGCCGTGTCCACCTCGGTCGATGCACTGCTGGTAGTGTTGCTGGGCGGTGTGCATCAGCTCTGGGGCGCGGTGGTGGGCAGCGTGGTGCTGACCTACCTTGGCGCTGAACTGGGCCGTGAAGTGACTTACTGGCGCGGTCTGCTGGGCGTGTTCATCATGCTGATCATGGTGGCTTCGCCGTCGGGGCTGCTCGGCTTGTTGTCCGGCTTCGGCGGGCGGCGTGTCATCGAAGGGAAGCGCTGATGCTGCAGGTACAAGCGCTGGTCAAGCATTTTGGCGGCATCCATGCGGTCGATGGCGTGAGCTTTGAGGTTGCGGCGGGTGAATGCGTGGCGCTGATCGGCCCCAACGGCGCCGGAAAATCGACCTGCTTCGCCTGCATCGCCGGCCAGTATCCGCTGACCGGCGGCCGCATCCTGTGGAACGGCCAAGCGCTCGAAAAGCTGGCGCCGGCCGCGCGCCTGCGGCACGGCGTGGCGCGCACCTTTCAGGTGGCGCAGGTCTTTGAAGCGCTCACCGTGCTACAAAATGTGCAGCTGGCTATCGAAGCCAACCGTGCGCAAAAGGCCGTTTCGGCCTTCAAGTCGCTAGACCGGCAATCGATTGAGGCAGCCATGGCGCTGCTCGACCAGACCGGCCTGCGCGAATCGTCCGGCGACGACGTGGCAAACCTAGCCTACGGCGCCAAGAAGCGGCTTGAACTGGCCATTGCGCTGGCCGCCGCGCCCCGGCTGCTGCTGCTCGATGAACCGGCCGCCGGCCTGGCCGAAGCCGAGCGCGCCAGCCTGATGGCGCTGGTGAAAAAGCTGGCCGGGCAGGGCATGGCCGTGCTTTACACCGAACACAACATGGACGCCGTGGCCGGTGTCGCCGACCGGGTGCTGGTGCTGATCGAGGGCCGGCTGGCAGCGCAGGGCTCGTTTGACGAGATTTCCCGCGATGCCGAGGTACGTCGGCTCTACCTGGGCGATGGTCTGGGCGATGACGGCGACGGCGTCGATACCAAAGGAGCAGCGCATGCTTGAGATCGACAGGCTTAACGCTTCTTATGGCCAGGCGCAAGCCCTGTTCGAGGTGTCGCTCAGCGTGGCGGCCGGCGAGATGGTCGTGCTGCAGGGACTGAACGGCGCTGGTAAATCAACGCTGCTCAAGGCGGTGATGGGTCTGGAAGTACGCACCGAGGGCGCGATTCGCTGCCAGACGCCCGCCGGCCTGGCAAACGTTGAGCGCTGGGAAACCCACCGGCGCGCGCAGGCCGGGCTGGGGTACGTCGCCGAGGACCGCCGGCTGTTCACCGAACTGACGGTACGCGAAAACCTGCATGTCGCCGCCGGCCGCGATGCCAAAGCCCATGAAGCCCGGGCGCTGGACCTGTTTCCGGTGCTCAAAACCCTGCTCGGCCGGCCTGCCGCGCAGATGAGCGGCGGCCAGCAGCAGATGCTGGCGATTGCCCGGACTTTGATGACCGGCCCGAAAGTGTTGCTGCTCGACGAACCCTGCGAAGGCATCGCGCCGGTGCTGGTGGCGTCGATCCGCGATGCGCTGCTCGCCCTGAAGCGCGAAGGCATGGCGCTGCTGGTCGTCGAGCAAAATCGTTTGCTGGCTTCGCGCGCCGACCGCTTGCTGTGGCTGGTTGCGGGTAAAGTCAGGGGCTCGTGAAATGGACCCGTTTCGGGGTTCATTCATTTTTAATCCATCGCTACAAAGGACATTGTCATGACCATGACCACCACCGCCTCGGGACTGCAGTACGAAGACACCGTGCTGGGCACCGGCGCCATCGCCAAGGCCGGCCAATACGTCAAGGTGCATTACACCGGCTGGCTGTACAACGACGGCGTGCAGGGCAAGAAATTCGACTCCAGCAAGGACCGTGGCCAGCCCTTCCAGTTCTCGCTCGGCGCCGGTGAAGTCATCAAGGGCTGGGACGAGGGCGTGCAAGGCATGTCGGTCGGCGGAACGCGCCGCCTGGTCATTCCGTCGGAACTCGGTTACGGCGCGCGCGGCGCGGGCGGCGCGATTCCGCCGAACGCTACCCTGCTGTTCGAAGTGGACTTTCTCGGCACCTGATTCCCCGGCAACCACCGCCGACAAGCCCAGGCCCGGCAACCGGCCTGTGCCACGCATTTCTTTCCACGGGGCCTTCAGGGTTCAACATGATCATCACCAGCCTGCTCGACACCGACCTGTACAAGTTCACCATGATGCAGGTGGTGCTGCACCAGTTTCCCGGCGCCGAGGTGGAATACAAGTTCAAGTGCCGCAACGCCGGCGCATCAGGGGTCGGCGATCTTTCCTTTTATGTCCACGAGATACGCGAGGAAATCCGCGGGCTGTGCAGCCTGCGGTTCCACGACGCCGAGCTGGCCTACCTCAAGGCCATGCGCTTCATCAAGAGCGACTTTGTCGATTTCCTGGGCATCTTCCAGCTCAATGAAAAGTATGTCAGCGTCAAGGCGCTGCCTTCCGGGGAGATCGAAGTCCTGATCAAGGGCCCGTGGCTGCACACCATCCTGTTCGAGATTCCGGTGCTGGCCATCATCAACGAGGTCTATTTCCGTAACACGCAAAAGCAGCCCGACCTCACCGAAGGCCGCAAGCGACTGGAAACCAAGATCGGGCAGCTGCAGGTCAGGAGCCTTGCCGAACTCAAGATTGCCGACTACGGCACCCGCCGGCGTTTCAGCAAGGCCTGGCATGAAGAAGTGCTGCGCTCGCTGGTCACGCGCCTGGGCACCGGCGCCGAGGGGCAACTGGCCGGCACCAGCAATGTGCTGTTCGCCATGAAGCTCGGCTTGATCCCGCTGGGCACCATGGCCCACGAATACCTGCAGGCCTGCCAGGCGCTGGGACCGCGCCTGCGCGACAGCCAGGTGTTCGGTTTCGAGTCGTGGGCCAAGGAATACCGTGGCGACCTGGGCATTGCGCTGTCCGACGTGTACGGCATGAGTGCTTTCCTGCGCGACTTCGACCTGTACTTTTGCAAGCTGTTCGACGGCGCGCGCCATGACAGCGGCGACCCGTTCCAGTGGGGCGAGCGCATGATCGGTCACTACGTCGGAAACCGTGTCGATCCCAAGACCAAGACACTGATCTTCAGCGACGCGCTGACGGTTCCCCGGACCATCGAGCTGTACCGGCAGTTCAGGGGGCGCTGCCAGCTGGCTTTCGGCATTGGCACCAACCTGACCAACGACCTGGGCTATGAGCCGCTGCAAATCGTCATCAAGATGGTGCGCTGCAACGGCCAGCCGGTGGCCAAGCTGTCCGACACACCGTCCAAGAACATGTGCGACGACGAAAAATACCTGGCCTACCTGCGCCAGGTGTTTGATGTCGCGTCGGTGCGCTGACGCGGTCGCCGACCGGTGCGGCCGGTGCGGCCCAGCTATTAAGATTCGATTTTCAACTGGAGCCGCCCATGAGACTTCTTCGCTGCCCGGCCGCCTTCGCACTGCTTTGTCTGTTGCCCGGTCTGTCATCGGCGGCAGCGCTCGACGGCAGCGCGCTGTCGGTGCTATGGGGCGTGCCGTTTGCCGGGTTGCTGCTGTCCATTGCGACATTGCCGCTGCTGGCGTCGTTTTTCTGGCATCACCATTTCGGCAAGGTGGCGCTTGGCTGGTCGCTGGCGTTCCTGGTGCCGTTCGCATTGATTTATGGACTGGACACGGCAGCCGTCAGTTTCATGCATGCGCTGCTGGAGGAATACATCCCCTTTATCTTGCTGCTCACGGCGCTGTTCACGGTGGCTGGAGGCATCCATATTCGGGGCAACCTTCACGGTACCCCAGCGCTGAACACCGCTATCCTGGCAATTGGCGCGGTGCTGGCCAGCTTTATGGGCACCACCGGCGCGTCGATGCTGCTCATCCGGCCGCTGATTCGGGCCAATGACAACCGCACGCACACGGCCCATGTGGTGATATTTTTTATTTTCATCGTCTCCAATGCTGGCGGCTCGCTGACGCCGCTGGGCGATCCGCCACTGTTTTTGGGTTTTCTGAAAGGTGTGGATTTTTTCTGGACCATACGTTACATCTTTCCAGAAACCTTGTTTATGGTGGGCAGTCTGCTGGGTATTTTTTACGCGCTTGACACCTGGTTTTACCGCCGCTGCGAAGAGCTTTTGCCTGTTGATCCATCGCCTGACGACCCGCGGATCGGTTTTGACGGCAGTGTCAACTTTTGGCTGTTGGGTGCCATTGCTGGCCTGGTGCTGCTCAGCGGGTTTTGGAAATCTCCGGTGGCTTTTGAAGTTGCTGGCAGCCGCGTTGGCCTGCCGGGGCTGGTGCGCGATGTCGGGCTGGTGGCCATCACGTTCATCTCGCTGGCGATCACGTCGGCCAAGGTCCACGCCGACAATCAATTTTCTTGGGCACCGATGGTCGAGGTGGCCAAGCTGTTTGCCGGCATTTTCCTGACCATTGTTCCGGTTATCGCCATGCTCAAAGCCGGAGCCAGCGGGCCATTTGGCGCAGTTGTGGCGATGGTGACGCGGTCTGACGGATCGCCCGACCCGGCGATGTATTTTTGGGCCACCGGCATCCTCAGCTCCTTTCTGGACAACGCGCCGACCTACCTGGTGTTTTTCAATACCGCCGGCGGCGACCCGCAGGCGCTAATGACGACCTTCGCCCCGACGCTGGCCGCCATTTCAGCCGGCGCGGTGTTCATGGGCGCCAACACCTACATCGGCAACGCGCCCAACCTGATGGTCAAGGCCATCGCCGAGGACCGGGGCGTGAAGATGCCGAGCTTCTTCGGCTACATGCTGTGGTCGGGCGGCGTCCTGATTCCGCTGTTCATCCTCATGACCTTCATCTGGTTCAAGTAAGAAAGAAAGCAGGTACTTCCCATGAGCAAACCCAAGATCCTGGTTGCCAGAGCAGTCTTTCCCGAAATCATCGCCCGGCTGGAGCAGCATTTCGAGGTCGAGTCCAACCAGCCAGACGAAACCTGGTCCAAGGCCGAATTGATCAGGCGACTGCAGGACAAGGCCGGCGCCTTTACCACCGGCGGCGACCGCATCGACGGCGACGTGCTGGCCGCTTGTCCCAACCTGAAAATCTGCGCCAACATGGCCGTCGGCCACAACAATTTCGATTTGGGCGCCATGACCGCCGCCGGCGTGCTGGCGACCAATGCGCCCGATGTGCTGACCGAAACCACCGCCGACTTCGGCTTCGCCCTGCTGATGGCCACGGCCCGCCGCATCACCGAGAGCGAGCACTACCTGCGCGCCGGCCAATGGACGAAATGGAGCTACGACATGTTCGCCGGCTCCGACATCCATGGCGCCACGCTGGGCATTCTGGGCATGGGCCGCATCGGGCAGGGCATTGCCAAACGCGGCGCGCTTGGCTTTGGCATGAAGGTTATTTACCACAACCGTTCGCGGCTGGATGCGGCGCTGGAGGCCGAATGCAAGGCCAGCTATGTCGGCAAGGAAGAACTGCTGAAAACCGCCGACCATCTCGTGCTGGTGCTGCCGTATTCACCGGCATCGCACCACGCCATCGGCGCCGCCGAACTCTCGCTGATGAAGCCGACCGCGACGCTGGTCAACATCGCGCGCGGCGGCATCGTCGATGACGCGGCGCTGGCAGCGGCGCTGCGCAACCGCACGATTGCGGCGGCGGGCCTCGATGTGTTCGAGGGCGAGCCGTCGGTGCATCCCGATTTGCTAAGCGTGCCGAACGTGGTGCTGACGCCGCACATCGCCAGCGCCACCTTACCGACGCGCCTGGCGATGGCCAGCCTGGCGGCCGACAACCTGATTGCCTTTTTTACAGGAAAAATGCCTCCTACGCCCTTGAATGCTGCGGTGTTAGCTATCAAATAAAGAGTGACAAACGTCATGGAATTCTGGCTGATGGCGGCCTTGCTGCTGACCAATCTGCTGCTGCTGCTGCTGCTGGTCTGGCTGCTGCTGCGCAAGCCGGCGCAATTCCCGGGCGAAAGCCAAGCCGAACTGCTCAACGGATTTGCCGATATTAACGACCGGCTGGAGCGCGAACTGCGCCGCGAGATCAGCGACAGCGCGCGCGGCAGCCGTCAGGAACTGGCGTCAACGCTGGCGACCTTCCAGCAAACGCTGGTGCAGCAAAGCTTTGAGGCCACGCGCACCCAAAACACCCAGATCGATGCGTTTTCCCGCCAGCTCAGCCTGCTCCAGCAAAGCCTGTCGGACACGTTGACGACCCAGTTGCAGTCGGTCGGCGAATCCAATGCCAGGCGCATGGGCGAGGTGCGCGAAACGCTGGAAAACCAGCTGGCGCAACTGCAGCAAACCAATTCGGCCAAGCTCGACGAAATGCGCCGCACCGTCGATGAAAAGCTGCAAAACACGCTGGAAGCGCGGCTCGGCCAGAGCTTCAAGCAGGTGGCCGACCGGCTCGAACAGGTTCACAAGGGGCTGGGCGAAATGCAGACGCTGGCGCAGGGCGTGGGCGACCTCAAGCACCTGCTCACCAACGTGAAGACGCGCGGCATTTTCGGCGAAGCGCAGCTGGCGGCCCTGCTGGAGCAGGTGTTCACCGTGGACCAGTACGCCGCGCAGGTCGTCACGCGGCGCGGCGGCAAGAACCCGGTCGATTTCGCCATCAAGCTGCCGGGCCGCTCTGATTCAGGCGAGCCGCTGTGGCTGCCGATCGATGCGAAATTTCCGAATGAAGACTACGAACGCCTGTTGGACGCGCAGCAGCGCGCCGACGGACCAGGCGCCGAGGTTGCCGGCAAGGCGCTGGAACTGCGCATCCGCCTGGAAGCCAAGTCGATCAGCGAAAAATACATTGAGCCGCCGTACACCACCGACTTTGCGATTTTGTTCTTGCCGACCGAGGGCCTGTATGCCGAGGTGCTGCGCCGCCCCGGCCTGATCGAATGCCTGCAGCGCGACCACCGCATCACGCTGGCTGGCCCGACCACGCTGCTGGCCATGCTCAATTCGCTGCAGATGGGGTTCAGGACGCTGGCGCTGGAAAAGCGCTCCAGCGAGGTCTGGCAGGTGCTGGGCGCGGTCAAGACAGAGTTCGGCAAGTTTGGCGATGTTCTGGCCAAGGTCAAGTCGCAGACCGAAACCGTGCTCAACACCTTGAGCAACGCCGAGCAACGCAGCCGGGTCATGGGCAAGGCGCTGCGCAATGTCGAAGCCCTGCCTGACGCCGATGCGGTGCGCTTGATTCCGCTGGACAGGGAACTGGAGCCGGATTGAGCTTGCCCGCATGACGCCGGGCGAGGCTGATCCTGGCGCGCATCAGGGCGGCAGGCCGCGCTGCCAGCGCCTGTCAGCCTGCCCAGCTCAAAGTTCGTAAAAGTTCTTGATCGCGTCCCAGGCGGCCTGTGGCTCATCGACATACTGGATGAAGTCGAGGTCTTGCGGCGAAATCGCGCCTTCCTCGATCATCACATCGAAGTTGAACAGCCGTTTCCAGTATTCGGTGCCAAAGAGAATGATGGGCACCGGCTTAGCCTTTTTGGTCTGCACCAGCGTGATGACCTCGAACAACTCGTCGAGCGTGCCAAAGCCTCCTGGAAAAGCCACCAGCGCCTTGGCGCGCATCATGAAATGCATCTTGCGCAAGGCGAAGTAGTGGAACTTGAAGTTCAGCGACGGCGAAATGTAGGGATTGGAGCCCTGCTCGTGCGGCAGCACGATGTTGAGCCCGACCGTCAGGGCGCCCATTTCCTGCGCGCCCCGGTTGGCCGCTTCCATGATGCCCGGGCCGCCGCCGGTGCAGATGAACAACTGCTCGGCCGACGGGCGCGGGTTGCTGTAGCCCGCCACGATGCGCGCGAACAGGCGCGCCTGGTCGTAGTACTGGGCGTTGCGCATGTGGCGCTGGGCGAGCGCCAGTGCGGCTTCGTCATCGCCTTGCTCGGCCAGGGCGAGCGCCGCCTCGGCCTGCTCGGGGGCTGGAAAGCGTGCGCTGCCAAATACCACGACGGTGTTTTCAATGCCCTGGGCCTGCTGGTCGATCTCAGGCTTGAGCATTTCAAGCTGGATGCGGATGGCGCGGGTTTCGCGCCGCAGCAAAAATTCCGGGTCGGCAAAGGCGAGCCGGTTGGCGTCGGGCCGTAAGGGCGCGCTGTCGCTGGACAGGGAATGCAGTTCAGCCCAGGCGTTGGCCAGGCGGTCTTCGGATAAGTCTTGTGTTTGTTCCATGAGCCTGTTTGGGTGGTGCGTGGTCCCTGTGTTTCACCACCGGGTCACGCTTAAAGGAGAGAGAAAAATGCGATGGGTAACGGGAACATCATAAGGACGGTTTGTTTCGCTTCCTGTCAAACCAACAAAAAAGGCTCCCGACGGGAGCCTTTTGACTGCGCAGGGCGATGCCTGATCAGACGCGCTTGCGGTATTCGCCGGTGCGGGTGTCGATTTCGACCACATCGCCTTGCGCCACGAAAATTGGCACGCCGATTTCAAAACCGGTGGCCAGCTTGGCGGGCTTGAGCACCTTGCCGGACGTGTCGCCCTTGACAGCAGGCTCGGTCCAGGTGATCTCGCGCTGCACGCTGGTCGGCACTTCGACCGAAATGGCCTTGCCGTCATAGAACACGACTTCGAGTTCCATGCCGTCTTGCAGGTAGTTCAGCGAGTCGCCCATGTTTTCGGCTTCGACTTCGTACTGGTTGTAGTCGGCGTCCATGCAGATGTACATCGGGTCGGCAAAGTAGGAATAAGTGCATTCCTTCTTGTCCAGGAAAACCTGGTCAAGCTTGTCGTCGGCCTTGAAGACCTGCTCGGTGTTGAAGCTGGCAATCAGGCTTTTGAGCTTCATGCGCACGGTGGCGGAGTTGCGCCCGCCGCGGCTGTATTCGGTTTTCAGCACGACCATCGGGTCCTTGCCGTGCATGATGACGTTACCGACGCGGATTTCTTGAGCGATTTTCATAGCAGTTTTGACTAGGGTGGACCGCAGGGCGCGTGCAGTTGTGATGCAGGTCCGCGGCGGGTTATAGGATCGGTTCCGGGACCAGTTATCTGGCCGTTCATGTCGTTCATGCGTTTTGCCCTCGCGGGCTATTTCGCAAAGCCCACGATTTTAGCGGTTTTTTGCCACAAAGTTAAGCAGGCTGCTTGTCAGGTCATTCTGGCGCATCAGCCGGGAGCGGGCCGCCAGGGCGCAGGCTTGCCAGTCCTGCAGGTCGGACAGCTGGACAGGAGCCGCTTCATGACCGGCGCCCGCCCGGTTCCATGCCTGGTAAAAGCGTCGCAGCGAAGGCGGCGCTTGCAGCATGTCGAGAAAGGCGTCCAGCTTGTCCAGGTGCGCCGCATCGTCCTGCGGGTAGATATGCCAGACAAACGGCTTGCCGGCCCAGAGGGCGCGCACCACCGAATCCTCGCCGCGCACAAAATTCAGATCGCAGGACCAGAGCAGATGATCGAATTCTGTCTGGCTCAGCCATGGAAGGTATGAAATTGATAGCTGGTTACGCCCGTGGATATTGCGCAAAAGGCATTTTTCATCATTGAATACTGTTTTCACTGCACTGGCGGCGCGGCCCGCCGCCACGAGCAGGCGCACCGGTTCCCCGCCAAGCCCGTGCTGCGCAAGCTGATTCAGCAGGCCCGGCAGCGCGACGGGTTCATAGCAGAACAGCGACACCAGCTTTCCCCCGCTGAACGCAATGCCTTGCGCGGCCAGCCAGGCTTGGCGGTCAAAGCGGGCTTGCCGGTCGTCCAGTCCGGGTTCGCACAGCAGGCCGCCGGTGGCTGCGGTGAAGCCCGGGTAGAAAAACCATTTGGTCCAGCCCGCCGCCGGGCCGCGCTGGACCCGCGAGGGCAGGGCATGGCAACGCTCGACATACGCCTCGGCGGACAGGTATTCAAGGTTGATCCACAAGGGTTTCAGGCCGTTTGCGCTTTGCTGGATTGCGCAAGCAGCTATGAATTCAGGAGCAGAATCACATCCAAACGCTTCGATCAGCACGTCGGCTGGCTGCGAAGCAAGGTTCGCTGCCCGCAGGTCGAGCGGCTGTGTCCATGCCATCACCTGAACATTCGGGCAGCCGCCAGGCGCCATCCAGGCCAGGGCGGAGGCATCGTCGACCCACAGGCGCACGCGGTGGCCGCGCGTCGCCAGGTCGGCCGCCAGGCGCCAGCACACGCCAATGTCCCCGAAGTTGTCGATGACTTTGCAAAAAATGTCCCATTGCAGGCGGTGATTCATCCAAGGATTGTCCACAATACGGCCAAACCGTTCCCTTGACACCATGACCCCAATCCACGAATTCGACCCCCAACTGCTCAGCGAAGTGGCGGCATTGCCGCCCTTGCCTGGCGTTTACCGCTACTTTGACGAGCAGGGCGGTGTGCTGTATGTCGGCAAGGCGCGCAACCTGAAAAAGCGCGTCACCAGCTATTTCCAGAAAAACCACGGCGGCACCCGCATCGGCCACATGATCACGAAAATCGTGCGCATGGAAACCACAGTGGTGCGCTCCGAGGCCGAGGCGCTGCTGCTGGAAAACAACCTGATCAAGACGCTCTACCCGAAATACAACATCCTGTTCCGGGACGACAAAAGCTATCCTTATCTCAAGCTGACCGCTGCCCAGCCCAGGCCTGAAGGCAGCGCGCCAATGGCCATCGCCTATCCGCGCATCGCTTATTACCGGGGTGCGGTGGAGAAAAAGCACCGGTATTTCGGCCCGTACCCCAGCGCTTGGGCGGTCAAGGACACGATTTTGTTGCTGCAAAAGGTGTTTCGGCTGCGCACCTGTGAGGACACGGTGTTCAACAACCGCACCCGGCCTTGTCTGCTTTATCAAATCAAGCGCTGTTCCGCGCCGTGCGTCGGCCATGTGACGCCCGAGCAGTACGCGCTGGACACGGCCAACGCCGAACGCTTCCTGCAAGGCCAGACGCAGGAAATTTTGAGCGAGCTGGAAAAGAAAATGCTCGCGCATTCCGACCGGATGGAATTTGAGCAGGCCGCCGAGTTGCGCAACCAGATGTCGGCGCTGTCGAAAATATTGCACCAGCAGTCGATGGAAATTGGCGGCGACAAGGATGTGGACATCCTGGCGGTGAAGGTCCAGGGCGGCAAGGCTTGCGTCAACCTGGCGATGGTGCGCGGCGGCCGCCATTTGGGCGACCGGCCGTATTTTCCGACGCATGTGGAGCATGCGGCCGACGTGGCCGCGCTCGATACCGAGCCCGATTCGTCCGTGGTTCCGGTGAAGGAAAAATCGCTGGAGGCGCTGGTGCTTGAGGCCTTTATCGCGCAGCACTACATCGACGTCCCGTTGCCGCCCACGCTGGTCGTCAGCGAGCCGGTCGACAAGGACCTGATGGCCGCACTTAGCGAGCAGTCCGGCAGCCGCGTCGTCGCCGTCCACCAGCCGCGCGAGCAGCGCCGCGTCTGGCTGGAAATGGCGCAGAAAAATGCCGGCCTGCAATTGGCCCGGCTGCTGGCCGAGCAGGGCTCGCAGCAGGCCAGAACCCGGGCGCTTGCCGAAGCGCTGGAACTGCCGATGGACAACCTGGACGCGCTGCGCATCGAGTGCTTCGATATTTCGCACACGGCCGGGGAATCGACCCAGGCGTCGTGCGTGGTGTTCAAGGAACACAAGATGCAAAGCAGCGAATACCGCCGCTACAACATCGAAGGCATCACCCCGGGCGACGACTACGCGGCCATGCGCCAGGTGCTGACCCGCCGCTACACCAAGCTGGCCGAGGCGGCGCGCAATGGCGAGGCCACGTTGCCCGATCTGGTGCTGGTCGATGGCGGCAAGGGCCAAGTGTCGATGGCGCGCGAGGTGTTCGTCGAGCTGGGGCTGGACCTGGGGCTGATCGCCGGTGTCGAAAAAGGCGAGGGCCGCAAGGTCGGCCTGGAAGAACTGGTGTTTGCCGATGGGCGCGAGAAGGTCTACCTGGGCCGCAATTCGGCCGCCTTGATGCTGATCGCCCAGATTCGCGACGAGGCGCACCGCTTTGCCATCACCGGCATGCGCGCCAAACGCGCCAAGGTGCGGATCGGCGGCAGTCGGCTGGAAGACATTGCCGGCATTGGTCCGAAAAAGCGCGCCAGCCTGCTGCAGCGCTTTGGCGGCGTACGCGGTATCGCGTCGGCCAGCGTCGAGGACATCGCAATGGTCGATGGCATTTCGACCGAGCTGGCCGAGGAAATCTACCGGGCGCTGCATTGACGGCGCACCACGGCGCAGGCTGCGGCGCACAGGTCGGCCGCAGCGCTTACGCAGCCGGTCTGCCGCGCATGCCAAAATCAGTGCCATGTTCCTGACCATCCCCACCCTAATGACCTGGACGCGGATTGTGGCAATTCCGCTGATCGTGGGGGTTTTCTACCTCGACATGCCGGCTGCGCAACGCAATCTGATCGCCACCGTGATGTTCGTCGTGTTTGCCGCCACTGATTGGCTCGACGGTTTTCTGGCCCGCAAACTTAACCAGACATCTTCCTTCGGTGCTTTCCTGGACCCGGTGGCCGACAAATTCTTGGTCTGCGCCTCGCTGCTGGTGCTGGTGCATCTGCAGCGTGCCGATGTGTTCGTGGCCCTCATCATCATTGGCCGGGAGATCGCCATTTCGGCGCTGCGCGAATGGATGGCGCAGATTGGTGCGTCGCGCAGCGTGGCGGTTCACATGCTGGGCAAGGTCAAGACCACGGTGCAGATGATCGCCATTCCTTTCCTGCTGTATGACGGGCGCCTGTTTGGCATCATCAACACGCCGGTGTGGGGCACTTGGCTGATCTGGCTGTCGGCCATTTTGACGGTCTGGTCGATGGTGTATTACCTGCGAAAAGCGATTCCTGAAATCCGCGCACGGGCCAAGTAGATTCTTCCTGTAGCAGGCTGGCCTTGAATTTTTCACCCTCTTCAAGTGCGCTCGTTCGCGCCATGCCGGCGGTCTTCGTGCTGATCTGGAGCACGGGTTTCATCGTCGCCAAGTTCGGCCTGCCTTACGCGCCGCCGCTGACGTTCCTGGTGCTGCGCTATGCGTTTTCCATTGCCTGCTTCCTGGTCTGGGTCCGGTTCAGCCGCGCCCGCTGGCCGCGCGACCGCCAGCAGTGGCTGCACCTGGCCCTGACCGGGGTGCTGATGCATGCCGGTTACCTGGGCGGCGTGTGGGTGGCGGTCAAGGGCGGCATGGGGTCGGGCCTGGCGGCATTGATTGTCGGCCTGCAGCCGGTGCTGACCGCGCTGTGGCTTTCATGGGCCGGCGCATCGAGTTCCTCCATGGCATCGAAAACGCAGGTCACACCCCGCCAGTGGGCCGGTCTGGTCTTGGGGCTGGGCGGCTTGCTGCTGGTGGTGGCCCGCAAATTCGGCGCCGGCAGCGAAGTCACCTTGCTGACGCTTGGCAGCACGCTTTTTGCGCTGTGTTGCATCACGGTTGGAACGCTCTACCAGAAGCATTTTGTCCAGCCGACCGACGTGCGCACCGCCAATGCGATCCAGCTGGCCGCCGCGCTGCTGGTCACGCTGCCTTTTTCCTTCATGGAAACCGAGGCGATTGTCTGGAACACTGAGTTCATCGGCGCCATGGCCTGGTCGGTGCTGGCGCTGACGCTGGGCGGCAGTTCGCTGCTGTACCTGCTGATCCAGCGCGGCGCGGCCACGGCGGTCACCAGCCTGCTTTACCTGGTGCCGCCCACCACAGCCGTGATGGCTTGGGTGCTGTTCGGCGAATCCATCACGCTGGCAACCGTTGCCGGCACGGCGCTCACGGCCCTGGGCGTCAGCCTGGTGGTACGGCCCGCGAAGCCGGCGGCAGCGGCGTAGTTCTTCAGATGAAGAGCCCTCAAAGTGCTCCACCAGAACATAAGCCAGCAGCCGGGTGTGGCGTGGCGAATCCTCACGGCAGTGCGCCACCGCTTGAATATCGGCCTTTCGCATCGCGTAGCTGGTCAGCACCCGCTCGGTTTGCCCGTCCGACTCTGTATCGCGCAGGAGCCTCGGCACTGCGGCTGGCGCAAGCCCTGGATTTTTTTAAAAACTGAAACGAAAAGGACCCATATGAACAAGAGCTTTGGCAAGAAAAGAATCGCCGTCATCGCCGGCGATGGCATCGGCAAGGAAGTGATGCCTGAAGGCATCCGTGTGATGGAGGCTGCGGCGGTCAAGTACGGCATCGACCTGCAGTTCGACCACTTCGATTTTTCCAGCTGGGATTATTTTGAAAAGCATGGCAAGATGCTGCCCGATGACTGGAAAGACCAGATTGGCGGACATGATGCGATCTACTTCGGCGCGGTCGGCTGGCCCGACAAGATCGCCGACCATGTGTCGCTCTGGGGTTCGCTGCTGCTGTTCCGTCGCGAATTCGACCAGTACATCAATCTGCGGCCTGCTCGGCTGATGCCGGGCATCATCGCGCCGGTCGTGCGGCGTGACGGCAGTCCGCGCCAGCCCGGCGAGATTGATTTCTACATCGTGCGAGAAAACACCGAGGGTGAATACTCCAGCATCGGTGGCCGGGCGTTTCCCGGTACCGAGCGGGAGTTTGTGCTGCAGGAGTCGGTGTTTACGCGCATCGGCGTCGATCGGGTGCTGAAATTCGCGTTTGAACTGGCGCAGGCACGGCCTAAAAAGCATTTGACCAGCGCGACCAAATCCAACGGTATTTCCATCTCCATGCCTTACTGGGACGAGCGTGTCGCCGAGATGGCGAAAAATTATCCGGACATACAGCTCGACAAGTTTCACATCGACATCCTGACGGCTCATTTTGTCCAGCGGCCAGAATTTTTCGATGTCGTGGTGGCGAGCAACCTGTTTGGCGACATCCTGAGCGACCTGGGCCCTGCCTGCACTGGCACCATCGGCATTGCACCGAGCGCCAACCTCAACCCGGAGCGCAAATTTCCTTCGCTGTTTGAGCCTGTTCATGGCTCGGCGCCGGACATTGCCGGGCGCGGCATTGCCAATCCCATAGGGCAGATCTGGTGCGGTGCCATGATGCTGGAATTTCTGGGACACAAGGATGCCCACGACGGCATTCTTGCAGCCATAGAACAGGTCCTCAGCGCCCAGAGTGGTGCGCCACGCACGCCCGATCTGGGGGGGCAGGCGGGTACGGCAGACGTTGGCAAAGCCATCGCGCAAGTGTTGATCGAACGGTAATACCTTGTGTTGTCAAACATGAAAATTAAAGTTCATGCTCCGCAACAAAATCAGAATTTGCCAAAACAAAGCTAGAATTCTGCCTCTGAGCTTAAATACTTGCGCCATGTTGACAGCCTGGAAGTCCATGGCTTTAATGGATCCAGAAACCAAGCTGTTCTGCCGCTCCTGCTAACACCGCACCGCCGCGTGCTGCGGAAACGGGTACTAAGCCAACCAGACCAACTGATCAAATAACGAGGTGCTTTTTGTGAACAAGACTGAATTGATTGAGCACATTGCCCAGAACGCCGACATTTCCAAGGCTGCGGCAACACGTGCCCTGGAGTCCACCATCAGCGCCGTGAAGGCCACGCTGAAAAAAGGCGGCTCCGTGTCCTTGGTGGGCTTTGGCACCTTTGCTGTCGGCAAACGCGCAGCCCGCACGGGGCGCAATCCCCGGACTGGCGATGCGATTAAAATCAAGGCAGCCAAGGTTCCTAAATTCCGCCCAGGCAAAGCGCTCAAGGATGCGCTGAACTGATGTAATGTTTTTACAGTGGGGTGCTTAGCTCAGTTGGTAGAGCAGCGCCTTTACACGGCGTAGGTCGGCGGTTCGAGTCCGTCAGCACCCACCACCCACTAAAAAAAGGCGAACTTGGGTTCGCCTTTTTTCGTTGTTGTGCCCGTCCGGGCCGTCACACAGGAAATTCGAAGATGTTTGATTTCATTCGCAAGCACACCAAGTGGACAATGGCGTTGCTGTTTTTGCTGATTGTGCCGTCCTTCATATTGGTTGGCATGAACAGCAACCCTTCCACTGAAAAAGGCCGTGTGGTGGCCAAGGTGGATGGAACCGAGATTACCCAGCCTGAATGGGATCGGGAGCATCTCGGTGAAGTTGACCGTCTGCGCGCCTCCATGCCGACGCTCGATGCCAAACTGCTGGATACACCCGAAGCACGCTATGCCACTTTAGAGCGTATGGTTCGCGACCGCGTTGTTGCCGTGGCTGCTGAAAAGCTCAAGCTTTCCACCAGCGATCAGCATCTTGCGCGGGAATTGCAGAGCAGCCCCGAGATTGCCGCCTTGCGTCGCGCTGATGGCTCGCTTGACATGGAGCGCTATCGCCAATTGCTCGGCGCCCAGGGCTTGAGTCCTGAAATGTTTGAGGCCAATGTGCGCTCTGATCTGTCCCGGCGACAGGTGCTGGCGGGTGTGACTGGCAGCGGCCTGGGCTCCAGTGTTGCGGCTGACCTTGCATTGAACGCTTTTTTTGAAAAGCGCGAGATCCAGCTTGCGCGATTCAATGCTGCTGATTACGCGGCAAAGCTGAGTCCCTCGGAGGCCGACATCGAGCAGTTCTACAAGGCCAATGAAAAACTTTTTCAGGCGCCTGAGCAGGCCAGCATCGAGTATGTTTTGCTTGACCTTGACACGGTGACAAAGAGTATTGCGGTCAATGAAGCGGACCTCAAGACGTATTACGAACAGAACGCCAGGCAATTGACGGGCGCTGAGGAGCGTCGTGCCAGCCACATCCTGATTACTGCTCCGGTCAGTGCACCTGCCGCGCAGCGCGAGGAAGCCAAAGCAAAAGCAGAAACACTGCTCGCAAGTGTAAGAAAAGCCCCAGATGCCTTTGCTGACGTGGCCCGAAAAAACTCGCAGGATCCAGGCTCTGCGCCCAGCGGTGGCGATCTTGACTTTTTTGGAAAGGGTGCCATGGTCAAGCCCTTTGAAGACGCTGTTTTTTCGATGCAGAAAGGTGACATCAGCGATGTGGTCGCGTCTGATTTTGGATACCACATCATCAAGCTGACCGACATCAAGTTGCCCAAACAACGCAGTTTTGAAGAAATGAAGCCCACGCTTGAAGCGGACCTGAAGAAACAGCAAGCACAAAAGAAGTTTTCCGAAACTGCTGAAGCTTTTTCAAATGGCGTGTATGAGCAGTCAGACAGCTTGAAGCCAGTGGCGGATCGTTTGAAACTGGAAATCAAAACCGCTGGGAATGTATTGCGTCAGCCAGTTGCAGGCGCAACCGGTCCGATGGCCAATGCCAAGTTTCTCAATGCGCTTTTCTCGCCTGATTCAATCGAGAAAAAACGCAATACCGAAGCTGTCGAGGTGGGGTCCAGCCAGTTGGCGTCAGGTCGCATTGTCCAGTACACCCCGGCGCGGACCTTGCCTTTGCCCGAAGTTAAAGAAAGCGTGCGCCAGCGCTGGCTGGCGCAGCAGGGTGCCGAAGAAGCCCGTAAGGACGGGACGGCCAGGCTCGCGGCCTGGAAGTCCGCACCCGCCACGGCGGCCCTGGCCGCGCCAATACTGGTGTCGCGCGAACAGAGTCAGCAGTTGCCGGTGCCGCTTGTCGATGCTGCGCTGCGTGCCGATACAAGTGCTTTGCCCTCCTTTGCGGGCGTTGACCTGGGGGCTCAGGGCTATGTAATCCTCAAAGTCAACAAGGTCGTGCCGCGTGATCCACCGGCCGACGCAGCAGCCAAGCAAGAGCGCAACCGGTACGGCCAACAATGGACCTCTGCCGAAACGCTGGCTTACTACAATGGTTTGAAAGACCGCTTCAAAGCAGAAATACTGGTAGCCAAGCCCGCAGTTGCCGAGCAAAATGCAAAAGCCGCCCCAAGCAGGTAAATAATGCTCTCTTTACCGTTATAATTTCGCCCTACGGTGGCTGTAGCTCAGTTGGTAGAGTCCAGGATTGTGATTCCTGTTGTCGTGGGTTCGAGCCCCATCAGCCACCCCAGTATTTAAAACCCAGCATTCCTGCGGCATGCGGGTGCAAACTTCTAAAGCCTCTTGAAGCAATTCAAGAGGCTTTTTTTGTTGGCCAATCGAAGTACAAAAGTGGTGGTAATACTTCTTGCAACCTCAGCAACCCCTCAGGTTCTTTCCCCGGTTATATCAAGGGGGCGCTGGGGTGTAAGTCTGGGGACTGGGGTGGTCTGGGATCTGGAATAAAGCCTGAGGCGGTAGGGTCTGAAATAGGGGAAGAAAATTGTTGATCGATGAATTTCGTTTTTCTTTTGTCACGGTAGCAACTGATCTCAAACAGGAGTCGAGTCATCGTGGATAACAACCCGGCATCACACGGTCTGGAGCGGTTCATGGCGGCGCAGGACCGCGTCTATGCCTCTGTCTGCGAAGAACTGGCTACGGGAAGCAAGACAAGCCACTGGATGTGGTTCGTCTTTCCTCAATTCAAGGCGCTAGGCCGAAGCAGCATCGCCAAGCACTTTGGCATCGAATCAAGGGATAAAGCGCTGGCCTATTGGCAGCACCCCGTCCTTGGAAGGCGTCTCAAGGAATGTGCAGAACTTGTTCTGGCTGTTGACGACAAGACGGCCCATGAAATTTTCGGCTCGCCAGATGATCTTAAATTCAGGTCCTGCATGACGCTTTTTGCACAGGTCGCCCCGGATGAGAAGGTTTTTAGCCTGGCGCTACAACGCTTCTTCGGCGGGCAGCCTGATGAAAATACGCTCAAGCTGCTTGAGGGGGTTGGTTGAATGCCGATGCCAAGCTACATGGCCAAGGCAAAATTTCTCGGCTGCGCAGCATCGACATGCACATGAATCTGCGTATCAATCGCCGTCGCCAAAGAGATCTTTGCTGGAGGACTTGACCGCAACGTCAGCTTTCAGCTGGTCACTGGGATAAGGCTGCATGAACGCCAGCGTCTGTTCCACCGGCATCGTGAGCCAGTCCAGATAAGCGCCGTCGGGCAAGACCACCACCATTCTTTTTTCATCCTTGGGCTTGTGATAGTGCTTCATCAGCGGGTGGGTATCGGCATTGATGGTCAGCATCGCAAAGCTGTGGACCACTTCGCCGGAGGGCGACTTCCATCGAGACCACAAGCCTGCCAGGCCGATCGGCTTGCCGTCAGCGCGGCTGATGCGGGTCGGCACGGCCTTGCCGCTGCGCCAGTCCGGCTCATAAAAGGCATCGACCGGAATGATGCAGCGCTGACCGTGGCGCCACGCATCCCGAAAGCTCGGCTTGCTGGCGGCCGTCTCGCTGCGCGCGTTGTAGGTTCGCTTGCCGATGGACACGTCCTTGGCCCAATGCGGGATCAGCCCGAACTGGCCGGACAAGGCTTCGCGTTCAGGCACAGCTTCGTCGTCGGCGTCGGCTTCAGGCGGGCGGCGTATCAGGCTGGCCATGTACAGGGGCCAGACATCGGATCGGCCCGCATTCGCCGGTGGCTCGACATCAAAATAACGTTGGTAACGCTGTCGGTCATGGACCGCTTCATAGTGGGCGCACATGCGTTTATCGTAATGGGACGCGCCGCAAAGTACACAGCAAAACGCCGGGGCTGCGACTTGTCCCCGCTCGCTGTGGCTTAGCTTGTGGATAAGCACAGGGACAAGTCTCGAGAACGGCGCCAGTGCTGGGCTGGCGGGCGATGCTTAAAAAACAGGCGGACAAGGTTGCTCGGGTAAAAAAGAACCGTCGTGGACGATTGATCAAGCGCTGGCCGCGTTTATGCTGCTGTTTGTTCTATGGTGAATTTTTTCATCAAATCGTGGCTTTGCGCTTTACTGCTGTGTGTTTATTGCTATAAATATTAAAGTTTTGAATTTTCAATTGCTTGCCCGGCCTTGCCCCGCAATCGCACGCTGTCTGAAGCAAAATCAGGCAGCCGTTTCGACAAGAAAGAGACTTGCATGCGTTTCATTCATACCGCCGACCTGCATATCGACAGTCCCTTGCGTGGGCTGAGCCGCTACGAGGGCGCGCCGCTGGAGCGGCTGCGTGGGGCGACTCGCCGCGCGCTGGAGCGCCTGGTGGACCTGGCGCTGGATGAGCGGGTCGATTTTGTGCTGATTGCTGGCGATCTGTACGACCGGGACTGGCAGGATTTCCATACCGGCCTGTTCGTGCGCGAACAGATGGTGCGCCTGGGCCGCCAGGGCATTCGCGTGTTCATCGTGCAGGGCAACCACGATGCCAGAGGCGTGATCACGCGGCAGATTCCGTGGCCTGACCATGTCAAGGTGTTTTCCAGCCGCACCGCCGAAACCGTTTGCCTGGATGCCCTGGGCGTGGCCATCCACGGCCACAGCTTTCCGGACCGCGAGGTGCCCGAAGACCTGGTGCCCGGCTACCCCATGGCCGTGCCGGGCTGTTTCAACATCGGCCTGCTGCACACCAGCTTGACCGGCATTGGCGGACACGACACCTACGCCCCAACGACCTTGCCGGACCTGAAATCCAGAGGCTACGACTATTGGGCGCTGGGACACGTCCATGCCCGGCAGGTGATCTGCGAGCAGCCCCGGGTGGTGTTTCCCGGCAACCTTCAGGGCCGCCATGCCCGCGAAACCGGCCCCAAGGGCTGCGAACTGGTCACGGTCGAGGGAACCCGGATAACGGCCAGCTTCATGCCGCTGGCCGTGGTTCGCTGGCACCAGATCGGCATCGATTTGCAGCCGGTGAAGACACTGGACGAACTGCCTTTGCGGGTTGCGCAGGCGCTGGAGCTTGCGGCATCCGAAGATGGTGATGTGCTGCATGCGGTCCGGATGGTGCTGTCCGGCGAAACCCATCTGCATGCCCTGGAAGCGCGCCAGCCCGGAACCTTGGCCGCAGCCGTGCAGGCCGCAGCGCAGGACGTGTCTGGCGTGGAGGTATGGATCGAGCAGGTCAGGCTCGATCTGCGTTCGCCCCTGGACCGGTCGCGGGTGGAGCAGGGCGACGATGCCCTGGGTGAACTGGTGCGCTGGGTTGACCTGCTGGCCAACGACGGCCCGGGACTGGAGGACTTTTGCCGCACGGCCCTGACCGACGTACTGGGCAAGGTGCCTGCCGAGGTGCTGGCGGCCATGGCCCACGAGGCTGCCGACGCCACCACGGACATTCCCCGGCTGGACGATGGCGCGGCGCTGCTGGCCCTGTTGAAGGACGCCGAAGCCACGCTGCTGGCGCGGCTGACAAGCCCAGAAGTGAATGCATGAAAATCCGCAAACTGTTCCTGACGGCGTTTGGCCCGTTCACCAATGCCGCGCTGGATTTCTCGGGTGCCGCCAACCTGCACCTGGTCTATGGTGCCAACGAGGCCGGCAAGTCTTCGGCGCTGCGCGCCATGACCGATTTGCGCTACGGCATACCCCCGCGCAGCAAGGATGATTTTGTGCATGGCTTCAGGGACATGCTGCTGGCCGGGTGTTTCGAGGACGCGGCGGGCGCCGCCGTGGGCCTGGCGCGCCGCAAGGGCAACAAGGACCCGCTGACGAGCGCTGATCCGGCAAGTGGCCTGCCTGCGACGGGTCCCGTGGTTTCCGCAGAGGTGCTGCTGGCGCTGACCGGCGGGGTGGCACGCGAACAGTTCGACACCATGTATGGCCTGAACTCCATGCACCTGCGCAAGGGCGGCCAGATGCTGATCCAGGGCGAAGGCGAACTGGGCGCCGCGCTGTTCGAGGCCAGCACCGGCTCGGCCGGCATCAAGCTGATGCTCCAGACGCTGCAACTTGACGCGAAAAAATACTTCGTCCCCAAGGGCCAGTTGCCCATCCTCAATGAAGCCGCGCGGCAGCTTGAAGAGGCCCGCCAGCGCTACCGGCAGGCCGTGACCAAGCCAGACCAGTGGAAGGCGCTCAAGCGTGTCCATGACGAGGCGCAGGCCCAGCTTGCGCAGGCCAGGGAACAACTGGCCGGCCAGCGCAGGCGGCTTGAAGAGCTGACCGAGTTGCGGGCGGTCGAGCCCCTGCTGCGCGAGCTGGACATGGCCGAAAGCCAGTGGGACGCGGTGCAAGGCCATGTGGCGCTGCCAGCCGATGCCCGGGACTGCAGGCTGGCCGCGCTTCAGCACCAGGCGCAGTCGCACAGCGCGCTGCTTGAAGCCGACGAAGCGATTGCACAATGCCGCGATTCGCTGCTGGCGCTGGAGATCGAGCCCATGCTGCTCACCCGTGCGGCGGCCATCGACCGCCTGGAGGCCGACGTGTCGCTGGTGCGGCGCGAGCGTGATGTCCGGCGCAAGCTGCAGGCTGCGACCGATGACGAAGGCCGGCAGCTGATGCTGCGGGCGCGGCAGATGCAGTCCGGCCGCCAGGCGGTTGACGGCCTGGAAGAATTCTTCAGTCATGCGCCGTCGGCGGCGGACCAGGCCGAGGTGCTGCGCACGCTGGAAGCGTTTCAGGCACTGAACATCGAGTTGCAGCATGTCCAGGCCCGGCTGGCGGCAGACGACTGCAAGCTGGCGCAACTGCGGCGCGAGGAGGTCCATGAGCCGGCAGCGGATTTGCGACAGGCCCTGACGCTGGCGCTGGAGCAGGCCCGGTCGCTGGGCGATGCGCAGCAGCGGCTGTTGGGCCTGCAGGCCGGACTGGAAACCGAGCAGCGCAAGCTCGACGGGTCATTGCGCGACATGGGGCTGCAGTCGCCCGCGCAACTGACGCTCACGGGCTGGCTCGCCGTTGCCGAAATCGATGACTGGGAAAGCGAACGCAGCGAACTGCTCAGGCAGACAGCGCTTGACGGGAACCGGATTGAGCAGTTGCAGACCGATCTGGCATTGCAGCACCGGCGCAGCAAGCGCCTGGCAGCTACTGGCGAAGTCGTGACGGCCGACACCTTGCGCCAGGCCAGGGAACTGCGGGAAGCCAACTGGCAGGCCCTACGGTTTGTTTTTCTCAACCCTGATGCAGAAGCGGCCAAGCGTTCAAGTAGCGACACGTTCGACGACACCCTGCCGCTACGTTTCGAGCAGACGCAGGCCGAGGCCGACCGGCAGGCGGACCTGTTGCGCGAGGGTGCGCAGCGAGCCGCCGAAGTGGCCGAATGCGGGCAGCGCATTGCAGAAATGACGCAGGCGCTTTCCGACCTGCAGGCCCGCCAGGCCGAACACGCCCAGACACTGGCGTCGCTGGACAGCCGCTGGCACCAAACCCTGTCGCGCCTGGGGATTCCCGCCGGCACGGCAGCCGGGGTGCGGGAGTGGCTGGTGGTCCGGCAAACGGCGCTCGACCGGCATGAGCGCCTTGTGCAGGCAAGGCTTTCCCAGGACCTGCTGGCGCAGCAGATGGCGGCAGCCTGCCAGGGCTTGTGCGATGCCCTGCGGGCGCTGGGGCACGCTCTGCCTGCGATACAGCCACCCCTCGATGCGCTGGTCGCGCTGGGCACCGCCGCCGACCGCGAACTGGTGACCGCGCGGGCTGCGATGCAGCGCTGGCGTGTTGACCTGAACAGCCTGGAGCAGAGCATTCAGGCTGACCAGGCCCGCGATGCCGAACTGGCCCGGTTGATCCAGAACTCTCGCGTGGCGCTGGACCACAGTTGCTTGCGCCTGTTCCTGTACAAGGATGCCGAAGCGCCGGCCCTCAAGGCGCGGCTCGCTGAACTCCAGCACTGGGTCAATGACTACCAGCTGCATGCGGGCCAGCAACATCAGCTCAGGCAAATGCAGGCGAGCGAAGAAGCTGTCGCCGAATCGGCAGCTGCCCTGGGCCAGCTGTTGGGGGAAGCGCTCCTGGATCATCTGGATGCCTGGATCGATGCGCTGGCCGGGCGGCTCTCGCGTTCCCGCGAGGCCGCCGCGACGAAGGCATCGCTGCAACGCAGGGAGGCCGAGGAAGCCGCGCGCCGGCAACGTGCATGCTCGGCCCTCGAAGAGGCCCGGCAGACCCTTCAAGGGCTGGTCAGCCAGGCAGGGGTGCAGCATGCCGACGAGCTGCCGGAGGCGGAAACCCGCTCCGGCCAGCAGCACGCGCTGCGCTTGCGCCTTCAGGGGCTCAGGGACCAGCTCGCACGAACTTCCCGCAAGGACGCTTCCACCCTGCGCCACGAACTTGCCAGCCGGGACAGCGTGACCATCGAGCAGGAAAAACAGACCTGCGCGGCTGCGATCCTCGGGCTGGAGTCAGACGAAAAAACTGCCATCGAGGCAGAGCAGGCCGCCCGGCTTGCGCTGGCGACAATTGACACATCGGACGACGCGGCCCAGGCCAAGGAAGAAATGGAAGCCGCCATTGCCCGCTACCGCGCTGGCGTGCGCCCATGGGCGCAGCTCAAGCTGGCCGAAGCGCTGTTGGCCGAAGCCTTGCGCCGCCACCGAGAAAAGGCGCAGGGCCCGGTGGTGGCCCTGGCCGGCGAATACTTCCGGCTCATGACGGCAGGACGTTTTGTGCGGCTGGTGGTCGATGCCGACAGCGACACGCCGCTGCTGCTTGCCCAGCCGGCCCAGGGCAAGGCCCTGGAGATTTCGGCATTGAGCGAAGGAACGGCCGACCAGTTGTACCTCGCCTTGCGGCTGGCCGCGCTGCAAGTGCAGCGCAAGCCCGGCCGCATGATGCCGCTGGTGCTCGACGATGTGTTCATGACCGCCGATGACGAACGGGCCACCCACATGTTCCGCGCCCTGGCAAAATTCGCCGCTGCATCGCAGGTGCTGGTGTTCACCCACCACCACCATTTGCTGGCGCTGGCGTCTGGCGCTGTCGGGGAAAACGGGTTGCGGGTGCATCGGCTCGAAGCCGCACCTGCGCACGGCCAGTGAAGTCAGTGACAGGAAGGAGCGTTGCGACGTTCCTGTTAATGATTATTTACTGCCTTTGCGCACTACCAGAAATCGCTGACAGCTATCATTTTTGATTTCAATGAAAGACAAGGGGATTGCATGATTGTTCGTTTCCACATCGACCCGATGGAGCAGGACCTGTATGAATACAGCGTCAGCTATGAAGGGGAGACGCTGTATGCCGATGTTGGCCTGGGCTCCATGGAGGACTGCATCATCGCCGCAACGGAAGGCCTTGATCAAGAAGCCGTGGCTGCCGAAATAGCCTACAAGGGAATCATCAGCGGAACCTATGCGCTGGCGTCGCTGGCCCTGATGTCTGCGCAGATTGCCGACCATGCGCTTCAAACGACGCTGGCCATTGAAGAGGTTTTACCCTGAAGCCCTGGGGTTGCCGTGCTGTTAGAAGCCCGGACTGTCCACAAAATCCGTCCCAGTCCAGGCACCTGTCAGGCTGGTTTCCCGCCTCAGGAGAAAGCTTTCATTGACGCATTCCCGCAGCCTCGGTCTTTACCTGGCGATCTGCTTTTCGCTGCTGTCGGTGTTGCTGACCCTTGTTTTGGTGGCGGTGATCGACGTCACCGTCACGAAGCAGGCCAAGGCCAGCATTGGCGCGAGTCTGGCCGAGCTTTCCTACCAGATGAGCTACCGGCTGGACCGGGCCATGTTCGAGCGTTACAGAGAAGTCCAGCTGATGGCCGAGCGAATCGGCAGGGACAGCCGGGCCGTGCGCGAGCCTGAAAACCGCAGGGCGCTCGACAGCCTTCAGCGCACCTACCCGCATTACGCCTGGATGGGGGCCGCCGACCACGAGGGCCAGGTGCTGGTGGCCACCCGCGGCGTCCTGGAGGGCAGCGACGTTTCCGCCCGACCCTGGTTTCAGAATGCGCTGAAGGAAATTCATATGGGCGATGTGCATGAGGCCAAGCTCCTGCCCAACACCACCGGAGCGCCCTTGCGTTTCGTGGACATCGCCTTTCCCTATGCGGGCGCAGACGGCCGGGTGCAGGGGGTGCTGGGCGCGCATCTTTCCTGGGAATGGGCCAAGACGATCGAGCAGTCGATCACCGAGCCGGTCGGCAAGGAGCGCGAGGTGGAAGCGCTGATCCTGTCGGCCGACAACGAGGTGCTGCTGGGACCGGCCGACCTGGAGGGGCAGACGCTGGCGCTGCAAAGCCTGCAAGGCTTTACAAAGGGCGCGCGCGGTTTTTACACGGAACGCCTGCCCGATGGCAACGACTACCTGGTGGGCATCAGCCAAGGCAATGGTTATGCCGACTATCCGGGCCTGGGCTGGAAAGTGATCATGCGCCAGCCTCTCGATAATGCCTATTTGCCAGTCAAGCAGCTGCAGAGGCAGGTGTTCCTGGTTGGAATTCTGGTGGCATCGGTGTTTTCCCTGCTGGGATTCTGGGTTGCGCGCGTGATCACCCGCCCGATCAAGCTGCTGTCGCATTCGGCGCAGCGGCTGGAGTCCGGCGAGCATGACGCCATCAACGCCATCGGCGCCATCGATGCCGCCTACACCGAAGTCAGCGCTCTGGGGCGGTCGCTCAATTCCCTGATCCGCAACCTTCAGCAAAAGGAAGCCGACCTGAAAGATCTCAATGCCACGCTTGAACACCGGGTGGCGCAACGAACCCTTGAATTGACGCAAGCGCTGCAAAATGTGCGCGACAACGAAAACCGCATCAACACCATCGTCGAAACCGCCCAGGACGCGTTTATCGGCGTGAATTTCCAGGGGCGCATCACCGACTGGAATTCACAGGCGGAAGTCATGCTGGGCTGGCGGCGCGATGAAATACTGGGCCAGCCGCTGGAGCGCCTGGCGCCCGAGCGCTTTGCCGGCAGCATCCGCAAGGCGATGCAGGTGTTTGCCAGCACGGGCAAGGCCAGCTTCGTCAACACCAAGCTCGAACGGCTAGTGCAGACGCGTGATTCGGGAGAGCTTGCGGTGGAGGTGCGAGTCGGCCTCATCAACAACAGCAAGCTGAAGTTTTTCAGCGCTTTCCTGCGCGATATTTCGGAGCGCAAGCAGGTCGAGCGCATGAAAAGCGAGTTCATTTCGACAGCCTCTCATGAGCTTCGAACGCCCTTGACGGCCATTTATGGTTCGCTCAGCCTGGTCAATTCCGGCATGGCGGGCGATCTGCCGCCCGATGCCAAAGAGCTGGTGGATATTTCCTACCGGAGCGCCGAGCGGCTGGTGCGCCTCATCAACGACATTCTGGATGTTGAAAAAATCGAATCCCACAGCATGGTTTACCACCGGGCGGTGCTGCCGCTGCTGCCGCTGCTGGCCGAGTCGATACGGGCCACGCAAGGCTATGCGGACCAATACCAGGTGAAGTTTGAGCTGGCATCGAGCAGCGGTGAAGAAACCCTGGTGTGGGCCGATGCCGACCGCCTGACCCAGGTCATGGTCAACCTGCTGTCCAATGCGGCCAAGTTTTCTCCGTCCGGCGGGGCCGTCGTCACAGTCAGCCTGCGGCGCGGTGCGGATTCCGTGCGTGTTTTGGTCACCGATGCCGGCATGGGCATTGCCGAGGATTTTCGCAGCCGGATATTTCAGCGCTTTGCCCAGTCCGACGGTTCGGATCGCCGGCTAAAAGGCGGCACCGGGCTGGGCCTGAACATCTGCAAAAGCATCATCGAGGCGCACCGGGGCCGGATTGATTTTGTCAGCGAACCCGGCAAGGGCTCTACGTTCTACTTCGATCTGCCGCTGGCTGGCTGAGCGTTCCACGCAGTTCAGGGCAGTTTAGGCTGATGGCCCACGCCCTTGCGCTTCATCTCGCCCCAGCTCGATTCCTGCTGACGCGCCCAGCGGTACAGGCCGATCAGCCGCCACCAGCTATTGATCTGGCGGTAGCCCAGGTTTTCCAGCACCACCACCAGCGCCAGCAGGGCCAGTTGCCTGAATTTCGGGTAGATGTGAAACGAAATTTCCTCCAGCAGCAGGCCCGAGGCCGACAGCAGGATGCCCAGGCCGATGGCCATGAACAGGAACACCGAGAAAGCCTGCCATGAGATCAGGTCAAACACGTAGGCATACAGCATGAACAGGTAGCCGCCCAGCTCCACCAGCGGCCCCAGCCATTCAAACAGGATCATGAATGGAAAAGCCAACCAGCCAGGCGCGCCGCCATTGCGGCTGAACATCAGCGACCAGTGGCTGCTCAGGCTCTCGGACAAGCCGCGCTGCCAGCGTATGCGCTGGTTCCTGAGGGTGGTCCTGTCCTCGGGCGCCTCGGTCCAGCACACCGGCTCCGGCACAAAGATGATCCGGTAGGGCTTGCCCTGTTCCCTGAGCTGGCGATGTATGCGCACCACGAGCTCCATGTCTTCGCCGATGGTGTTGCTGCGGTAGCCGCCAGCGGCCACCACCACCTCTGTCTTGAACAGTCCGAAGGCGCCTGAAATGATCAGCATGGCATTGATTTGCGACCATCCCAGACGGCCGAACAAAAATGCGCGAAGGTATTCGACCACTTGGAACAGGGCCCAGATATTGGTCGGCAGCCCGACCTTGGTCAAAAAGCCGTCTGTCACTTCGCAGCCGTTGGCCACCCGCACGGTGCCGCCGGTGGCCACCGTGTCGGGGTCGTTCAGGAAGGGCTTGGCCACGCGCTGCAGGCTGTCGCGCGCCAGGATCGAATCGGCATCGACGCCACAAAACAGCGGGTGGTGGGCGACATTGATGCCGGCGTTCAGCGAGTCGGCCTTGCCGCCGTTTTCCTTGTCGATCACGCGAAGGTTGGGATGCACGAGTGAGCGGTAAATGCCCCGCACCGGCTTGGTCGCCAGCCCGTCTCGCTCGGCGGAAGGAAAGGGCAGCAGGGAAAACTCCCGCTTGAGCACTTCCAGGGTGTTGTCCTTGGAGCCGTCGTTGATGACGATGATTTCAAACTCCGAATACGTCAGCTGGAACATGGAGCGGATCGACGCGGTGATCGTGGCTTCTTCGTTGTAGGCCGGCACCAGGATGCTGATGCCTGGCTCCAGGCCGCTGAAGACCTGCGGCAGGTCGTCCAGCAGCTTTTCCTGCTTGTTGCGCTGCAGGGCAAAGATGGACAGGAAGTTAAGGGCGAGGTAGCCTGCGTTGAGCAGGATGAAATACGCGAAGATGGCCCAGGTGGTGAATTCAATCATGGTGGCAGGGCTTCAGGCCATTGGGCCGTGGTATTCGGCCAGCACATGGTCCAGCATGCCTATGGCCAGCACATCCGTGGTTTGTTGGCGCAGCAGGCTCAGTTGTTGGGGGCCGAAGAACGGCAGCCTGGCCAGCGACTGCGCGGCCTGGTAGCGCACCCACCATTGCTCGTCATGCAGCGACTGGCGAAGCAGTCCAATGTCGTCCTCTTCGCCAAAACTGCCCAGGAACCTTGCTACTTCGACCCGGACCCGCCAATCGGCATGCTGCCAGAAATACCGCACCGCAGGCAGCAGCTTCGCATCCGAGGCCAGATGCAACGCAGCCACCAGCGTGGCAGCTGACTTGCAGTTTTCCAGGATGAAGCGCACGGATTTCAGGGAAAGCTGAAGGTGAAGCGCATCGGCTAGCTGCAGCGCGCGCGTCCATTGACCCTGGTCCACCTTCAGGATGTTGTTGGCTAGCTGCAGCCAGAAAGCCTGCCGGGCTTCGCCCAGGAAGCTCGCAATCTGGGCAATGTCCCAGTCTCGCCGGTTGAGCAGCATGGGAAACAGCCATTCGGTGCCGCGCAGCGGGTCGATCTTGATCAGGGCGCGCGCTGCCTGGAGGGATGCGAGCCTGTCCGCCTGCGTGGCCTGCAGTGCCAGCGCGTCCCAGGACGCTTCGTCCCGAAGATGGCCCAGTGTCAGGATGGCCAGCAGCCGTTCGGAGCGGTTTCCCTTTTTCAGGAAGCCGCGTGCGGCCGCATCGCATCGCAGCTGCCTTGCCAGTCCATTGAGCCTGTCATTGGCCGGCCCGCGCAGCGACTCCTGCAGGTAAGTCCAGAGTTTGAGAAAGAAAAGCTGGTCCTGTGGGGCAAGTTCAGGCACTGGCGAGGGCGTTTCTTCATAAAGGGCCTCCAGCAGCAGCGGACGCCACCGTGCAATGAACTCTGCTTCGCGCCGGGCATTTCGGCGCATGGTGATCCGCAAGTAAATGATCACCAGCGCCAGCAGGATGGTCATGCCGACAGCGGCAATGCCGATATCGAAAGCCAGCGCCAGATACGGATCAGAAAATGTATTCAGCACCAAGATGCACGGTGTCTTGCCTGTAAAAACCGCCTTGCCAGGTGCGGGACAAGGCATAGCTGAACGCCCATTGGCGGCTCAGCGAGTGACGGCCCAGAAGGGCTGTCGAGCGAACATCCACCAGCAGCACCGTGTTGGGATTCACGGTGCTTGCTTCCTGACCGCTGCTGGCGATCAGGCCAATCGAACTGGCATTTCCGTAGTAATAGGCGCCGCGCAGTTCCGTGCTGCTGGCGTTGGCGCCCAGTGCGCGCACGGGACGCCAGGCCGCCGACAGGCTGAAGGACGAGAAATAATGCTCCAGCGCCAGGCTGGCACTGTTGATGTTGGCCGTGCTGTAGCGCCGGTTGCCCAGGCCGGCATGGACCAGCCAGGCGGGCGCGAATTCATACTGAAGCGTGGACTCCAGCTCATGCCTGGCCAGCACCCGGTGCGAAGGACTGATGCGCCCGCCCAGTGACAAGGTGGCCTGCCCGGACAGCGGGGTGACATACAGGCCGCTGATCTGCTTGTCATTCAGGCCAAAGCGGCGTGTTTGCGTGAAGCCCAGTTCGCGGACATCACGCGGGCTGGACTTGCGGGCCACGCGCAGTGTTTCGGAGTGCCAGCCGGGGCTGCCGTTGCTCAGTTGGCTCGATTCGGCGCTGAGTCCGACCAGGGTTTGAAGCGTGTCGGTTTGGGCAAGGGATGCCACCGGAATCGCCAGCATGACAAAGTAAAAAGCTTGTATTTTCATGGTCGCTGCAGGGAAAGCCGCTTGATGCGCGCCAGCAGTTCCGCCGGCTGAAAGGGCTTGAGCACATAGTCATTGGCGCCTGCGCTAAGCGCACGGACAATGTCCTGCTCCTGCGTCTTGGCCGTCAGCATGATGACCGGGGTATTCTTCCAGGCGGGCTGCTCGCGCAGCAGGCCAAGCAGCGCAAAACCATCAAAAAAGGGCAGCATGACATCCAGCAGCACCATGGCGGGCGGCGGATTGTTTTCTATGAATTTTTTGGCCTGGCGGCCATCGCGCGCCTGATGGACCAGGTACTTCTCTCGCTTGAGCATGAAGGAGAGCAAATGCGAAATATTCTCGTCGTCTTCTGCGACCAGGACCGTGGGCGCAAGAGTTGGCGGCGTTGTCATGGCGATGTCCTGAAACCAACGAAGGCTGATTGCGGCATCTGCATCCGCGCTTCCAGGAAGAGGAAGGGAAGGTACAAGGCCAAAATGAATTAGGTGACGAGCCTTGACCCCGGCACTGGCTCCGCAGTTAGGGCTGCTTGGTTCCCCATCTGACCCGGTTGGCCGCTATCAATTTTGACTTTCACCTACCTGTTTTGCACTTTAGGTGCCACAGTTAGATGCTACAAAAAATGACTAAAAAAGGCAAGGACCATTGCAGTACCTCAACGCGGTCGTGCAGCCCTACGGGCACCTGCATCTCTTACACGTTGTGGAAGCGTATAGCGTTGCTCAAGTAGATGTACGGTGAAATCCAGCAAATCTTCTGCCTCTGCTTTAGAAAGTGTGCCTCGGTGAGCACCATCGTTCCCGTCTTCTTTAATACATTGCGCCAATTCATGTAAATCGTAAGGTAACTTGCGGTTGTCAAACAACCATTGGAGACGGAGTCCTAAATCACGCCGCTGCCGATGATTAGGCCCTCCAGCTTCACCTTCAGGTGGAAGCAGTTCGTGAGTGGCAAGGTCTACACCGAGCCTGAACATGGTTCCCGCAGCATTAAAGCATTTGACTGCTAAGCACGTGGCTCCTTCGCGGAATGCTGCGTCGATTTCAGGTGGGAGATGCTCTGGAGGCGTAACGTCCGCTGTATCTTTCAGGCTTACATAATCTACAACGGAAAATAAATGGCTGATCGAACCCATCGATGCCGTTATTCCTTTTGCAACAAATATTTGAAGGGCGTTGTACTCCCTTAACTTCAAAATAAACAAAGTTGCACGGTGGCAATGTCTACACACGCTGTAAGTTTCGTAGATGAGTTGCCAATCTACGTTTCCACTTCCCCTGGCATTAGAGCCATAGACGTCAAACGTTGTCTTTGTTACACCACACCTCGGACAGTCAGTCACTAACTCAGTCATTAATTCCTAATTTGGTTTGCTTAAGCTAAATAAATATATTATGGGTGAGATTTCAGATCCAAGCCTGAAAGCTTTATTTAAAATTCACCCCGATTTTTTGGGGATGTCAATGACACATAATTGATTGAGGAAACGATCACAATTTGCTTGGCATCAATCTTTCGATCGTGCCGCTTGATCGTAAATTTCCCCTGTAAATTTGTTTACAACAGCAATTTGGTCTAGTCGTCCAAACAGCGCATAGCCAGTTGTTGTAGCGTCAAATGGCATATCACGACTAGGAATAGTTCTTTCTTTAAACTTGAAAAAGTAGGGTGATTCAAGAGAAAAAACAGACATGCAAGCCATTTGTTTCTCCTGCTCACGCGCTTGACTTGAGGGCATCTTGACTATGAAATTTAGGAAATTAGACGTGTATTGATAGGGTAACCGTGTAGATGATTTGCGACTCGGCATGAGTATCGAAGTTGGTTCATAAGATGCTCCCGCAGGAAACGTCAGTACGTAATTATCTGATACCGTGCGAGAGATTTCTGTTGATGCCCCATAGGCATTTTGTCCAGTATAGGTGTCCATCTTTAGGTTAGATATTGCCAAAGTCATCTGGCGTAGATTTAAAGCTTCAGGATTAGGCGTCTTAAGAGTTGAATCTTTAACTGATAACAGAATAACCTTAACATTAAATTCTTGCTGATCGGGGTCATACTTTTTCTGGCATGGACTGATAAAAGCAAGTTGCCCAATTGACTTCATCCGTTCTGATATTGCTATTTCAAATTGTTGACGTTCTTCTGATGTAGAGAACTGATCAATTTTTCTAGGTAAAGCGGCGATTTGACCCTGAACCCAACTGAAAACTTTCTCTGGATCATTTTCAAGATAGGCGGTGATTGGCAATGACGTAGAAAAGGAGATTGGTGCAAATGGCTTTTTCACAATTTGAGGTGTAGCTTCTACTGAAGTTGCTCTTGCGGAATCTCTTGATTTTTGGGTTACGGTTGCTTTTGATATAGCCTTGTTAGGTTCAGTTTGTGCTGCTGTATTATTCACACAAAAAACAAAAGGCAATACACATGAGAGAACCAAAGTGTTGGTTGAGTTAAAGCGCATAGTAATTAACTTTCATTAAATTTATCTCTGAGAGAGATGATTAAAAAACGTACAGTGAGTTATAAATAATTATCTTATTTAGTGTTTTTAAACACACATATCATGACCGTATGAAATACCGAATTGCTACTAATGTAATCAAAAGTAGCGCGATTTTGCTTCCGCATGCGAATATTTTTATTTTTAAAAAATTTTCAGTTCTCGTATTTCAGCTAGTTGATCTGTCACACCATAAAAGCGTGTTTCCTGGCATTAACGACTTGCGCGAGTGCGGTGCTTAGTCCAGCGGTACTGGCTCAAACTGAACTGCTAAACCGGCAAAATATCGTGTTTGGGCTTTGTTTTGGGTCGGTTGATACTGTGGTGACGCTTGGAGCATTGAACGCGTGAGAAGCTGTATTGATCTGGAAGACACGGTTTCATGCTGCCAGTCTTGCCGATAATTTGATGCTGGTCAGGTTCCACCGCCAGCAGTTCTGATGTTGATGACTGTGGCGCGACTGATCTTGTACTTGTCGGCCAAGCTGCTGACTGTCGCACCTTTGGCAAGAGCCAACAGGATGGCATCACGGTCTGCTTCGCTGGTCTTGGCTGGCCTGCCCATGTGCGTTCCTGCTGCCCTTGCTCTGGCCTGACCTGACAGGGTGCGCTCTATGAGAAGGTCACGCTCAAACTCAGCTACAGCGGCGATAACGCCCATCGTCATTTTCCCGGCGGGGCTGGTCAGATCGACGCCACCGAGTGCCAAGCAGTGAACACGTACGCCCATGCCTGCCAGTGCGTCTACTGTTGCGCGTACGTCCATTGCGTTACGCCCAAGGCGGTCTAACTTTGTCACTACCAATACGTCTTTGTCTTCCAGCTTGTCCAGCAGCTTGCGGAAGCCTGCGCGTTCGTTGGCTGCGACTGAGCCTGAGACGGTTTCTGTGATGGTGCGTGATGCAGTGATCTGGAATCCTGCCTGTGCGATCTCTTGCACTTGGTTATCAGTATGCTGGTCAACGGTAGAGACGCGGCAGTAAGCGAAGACACGGGACATATGAAACACTCCAGACTGTTAGAAAGTGGTGTCAGTATATATCAGGGTGTTAACAAGTAGCAAGCACTATCTTTCTAACATGTGATTCTTTACTGTTGGTAAGTGGTCACTTGTTGACATAAGCCAGTTCGGGTAAGGTCGGGCTGTCCTGGCGGGTCCGAACAGAGTCACTTATTCGTCGCCAAGAAAAGCGTCATCATTTCTTTGTGAATGAGTCAGCCGTAAAAAAACCCGCTGATGGCGGGTTCTTCGCTGTGGTCTGAATTTTTAGCGCGTTCCGAAGGCGGCAGAACCGTATGTGCGTGTCGAATCAACTTGCGCAAGAATCAACTGCGTCTTACCCGTGGCCAACGGATAAGACACCGCGATTCCTGATGCCGTTTGACCAGCAAGGCCGCACGGCGCTGGGCCAAAAGTCATTTTGGTGTCAAAAACGTTTTTACCCGACGCACGCGGTGTGACTGTTCCAGAGAATCGGCAACCGCTGCCTCCTACTGCGCTGAACGTTCCAGCGGCAGCGATATTTACGTTCACGGTTTCACCTGATGTACTTGTCGTCACCCATGAGCCAGCTATGTTGGTCAAGGATGCTGCAATGGTGTAGTTGTAGAGTGAACCTGGACTAGGGCCACCGTTAAAAGTAACCGTATTTGCGTTTGCTGTAGCTGTGCCCGAGATTGTTTTGGCAATGGCGTCGTATGTTGCTTTAAACGTGCCGGGTATAGCTGGGTTTCCACCAAAATCTTTTGCATCTAATGACGTGAAGCTGCCGTTAGATGAAGTTCCAGTTCCCTGAAGGATGCCACCCACTAAAAACTGCGTTGAAGTTTGAGTGCCATACAGCGTCCAAAGATCACCGTTTTCCAAAATAAGCATTTGAAATCCTGGGATTTTGCTGCCGGTGGATGTGCCCACATAAACGCCTTCTGCGGTCGGGCCAACTACAACTGGTGCTGGTGCTGGTGCTGGAGAATCGCTACCACCACCACATGCGGAAAGAAGAACAGCCGATATAGCTAAAGCCAATGTTGTTTTAATTTTCATTTAATTTTGGATAAGAGGTTTGACAGCTAATCAATGTTCATCCTGGTAGCTGTTAGTTTCAGGATGTAATTTCAAGTGTAAATCAACAATCAACAATCAACAATCAACAACAAGTGAAGAAAGACAAACTAAAGTGCTAGAGTTTCAAAGTGCTATATCCGGCGAACTAACACTTCAGCCATACGCCAGACTTACACGTGGATGCACATCCAGCGTGGGTCTCAAAGTTTTCTGTCAGTCGGCCTGCGTCGTCAAAATTCATCCTAAAAGTTGGTGACTATGCTGCCTCTCAGCAAGGTATGCACATAATGCGTTTAAAGGCTTTTGAGGTGCCGGTTGTTATCGCAAGATGCCCTGACATCCGAGGTTATCCACCACGACGAACCGCAAGCCGTGTAGTCTGGTCAATTTCCGTGTGGAAAAATCACTTTACCTAAATTTCATATTATGATATTTAACTTTCTATTTCACATTCTGTGTTGGAGTGAATCAGAGACAGAGAAGAAATTTCAAAAATCTTCCTCTAATTGTCACAACTGCCCAGCCAGACAGAAAATGTCTATGGAGACGATATAGAAGTAGCATTGGGTGTAATCGTTACTTGTTTAAACAAACAAACAAACAAACAAAGACAGCAGTGAGCACTCCTTTTCGATGCATGGGAAGTTGGCATTTAAAACGTTTATTTGCCTTCAGGCTACGTATCCCTTACTCTACTGATTTAAAGCGTTTGTAGGGATGTTTCATGAGGTGCAAAGCCTATTGCATGGCCTTCTATTTGGATGACATGCATCAGATAATTTAAATTACAGAATTCAGTATTAGCCGCTTAGCGGCCTGCATATAGCCCTGCCAGGGCCACCCTTGCACAAATAAAAGAAAGGGATAAATTTCTTATATCTCTTAAAATTTTCAGGGATAGCCCTTGCAGGGCATGAATAGAGCCGCTACGCGGTTGCAATGCTCAATTGAATACGGCCTATCAGCCTTAGCATGGTTAGTGCTGTAGAGCCCTGAAAGGCCATGCTCACAGGAATAGAGGGAAAGAATAAAATTACTATTTTCCTTAATCTTTCTTGTGCAATGATGGGCCCTTACAGGGCTTGCTATGAAACTCTTGTAAGCTCTAAGCTGTGCCATAGCCAAGCTAACTTAAGACGATTGCATGATTTTCAGATAAGAAACATCCATAAAAACACATGAAAAAATACATCAAGCAGTTTGTGGCTCACTGAGAGTTATCTCAGTTCTAAGCTTCAGTAGTTTCGTGCGACTGATGCCAAACATTTGGGCAGCTTGTTGGTCACTGAGGCAGTGCTCCTTCTTAGCCGTCTCACACTTGCGTAGCAGTACGATATCCCTGTCATCTTCGTTATAAAAAGAAAGCAGTTCGTTCAGTACCCTGCCACGTTCTTCAGCAAGTGCAGTCATGTCCTCTAATTCAAGCAGAACTAATTCTGTGTACTTCATCGACTCCTTATTGTCTAGTGCAACTTGCTTGGGGCTGGTAGCTCCCAATAAATCTTGATGATCTCTCCACAATTGAAGGGGGCCAATCATTCCATTAACTGCTTGTCGCAGTTCGTGCAATGTTTTAGCTTGCGCTATGGCAGACCGAAGAGTTCGCAGAGGCTTAGCTTTCCACTTTTCAGCACTAAATTCTGAGGCTTCAACTCTTTCCCCAATGAGGTCAGACCAGCGTTTCAACTTCTGTGCATCTTCAAAATCAGAGACATCAGAAAGATTGGTTTCTTCTAATTTGAAACCATTTTCCAAAATGCGATCAATATATGCCTCGACTTCAATGTCATCGTACTCGTGTACTTTAGTTGAAGTCTCAGCCATTTTTGTGGCAGCTTCTTTAAGAAGATTAGACAGAAAACGACGGCCTGCTGATAACTCATCTGCGTCTAATTTATTCAGACTTTTGAAGTCTTCTTCAAGTAGGTAGAGAATTTGACTGCGTGCACTTCGTACAGGCATTTCTGAAGGTTTGAAACTCATTGGCTAGCACTCAGGTAAGTAAAGCCAGAGGTGCTGTTCACTACCTTTTCGTAGCAGGTTTGTGTAATTAATTCCTTATTCATTCGTGATTCTTTTTAACTGTCGAACGCGCATAGATGTATCTCCTAAATTGGTGATTGATATAAAAAAATTGAATTTGACCTGAAATGGTCTCGGAAATAAAAAAGGCTCCCAAAATTTGGAGCCTTAATTTGTTTCTAGCTGAAGTAGCTGAAACTGAGTTCGAGCATTTTATGATATTTAATTAAAAATACCCATCATTTGTTCAAGCGCACATTTTACTAAAGCCAGATAGTCTCGTCAATTGATTTTCACAAAAACAACAGGTTAACTGTCTGGCTGAATATTCACCATATATGGTCAGAGGGAAATTCCGAATATACGAGGAATTGAAAGGGCAGGGTAGCAAATTTTCTCAATCGCCTTGGAAAGCGCCTGTAGGCTTCTGTGCGTGTACACCTTTGCTCCGGTACTCCCCTTAACCTCATGGCCTACAAGTGCGTCCATGATTTGCTCTGAGACTTCAGCTTCTGCCATCTGGCTTCTGACCGTATGCCGTAGGCAATGAAAGTCAGGGTACAACTCAAAGCCAAGCGCCTTTCTGTAACCACCAAACCACTGACTGAAGTAGCCACCCGGTTTACCGTCACGAACGCTCAGGAGAGGCCAAAGCTGGCGTTCACCTTTTGCAGTCATGGCTGCTACATATTCAAGGAACCCAAGTCGGATGAGTTCACTGTGGATGGGTACTTTGCGAACCCCTGCTTGTGACTTTACCGACTGCCCTTCACCTTCATCAGTGATGGACACCATGGGCCGTTCCCTTGAGGTTTCTACATCAGCAACCCTGAGTTGCGCCAGTTCACCAACCCTTGCGCCCGTGTAAAGCCCCAGTAGGGGAATCCAGTAAGCTGCATCAGCCCCGGCTTTCTTATCCTTGGGCAGTTTGTACAAGGTGTACAGGTCTTGAGTGAAGAAGGTTTGCAGTTCAGCATCTGTCCACGGTCTGCGCTTGTTGGTGGTCTTGAAGTCAATGTCTATGCCTTCCCATGGATTCTTATCAAGCAAACCAAGCTCACGGGTTGCATACTTCAGCAATGACTTGACCCAGGTTAGACGATCTCTGGCTGTCTTGCTGGTGGTCTTCCTGTCGGGTTGTTGGAGCCATGTCCTGAACCCGTCGCCTTGTTCCCGTGACAGTAGCGTGATGGAAGGGTTGCCAGTGAACTCTTCATAAAGCGTCACAGAGCGTAGGCAGGTGTTCAACGAGTCAGCAGAGCGGGGCTTGCTGTCCTTCCAACGGGCGTAAATTTCCCGCAGTACCGGCCCTGACGATGATTGCTTAGCTACTTCTGGAGGTGCTTGATGCAGCGAGGAAGTCGCAAGATGCTGGCCTCCCAGAACTTCGGCTCGTTTGATGGTGCCTTTGAGCACTGCTTCACGATGTGTGCAGCGGCCCAGTGAGGCAACCAGCCTTCCGTTTTTGTATTTGCCCTGCAAAGGGTGTTTCAGGGGAAGTACTATGCAAAGATAGTAAGCCGTTCCGCGCTGAAATAGACCTGTCAATGTAGCCATTTGGCCTCCACGTTGGTTGAACAACGTGGCACCTCAAGTACTACAGTCAGGTGCTACAAAAGCTGTTTTTCCAAGGGCTGAAAGCGTAAGCCGCTGTCGATAAACAACTTTTTGAATTAGGTGACGAGCCTTGACCCCGGCACTGGCTCCGCAGTTAGGGCTGCTTGGTTCCCCATCTGACCCGGTTGGCCGCTTTACCATGCGGGAAGGCCCGTCACATCGAATTATAAGGGCGATGGCTTGGCGCTTTGACCCGTGCGGAGAATTTTCAGAAAACCCGCAGCTGCAGCTTCATCCATTCCTCAGCCAGAGCCTTCCGGAAAAGCGGCAAACTGTGTTTCCGCCCTGCCAGACCCCACTTCCCAAGGCTGCCTGCGCCTACACCGAGGCGCATGGCATCGCAGGCACAATCGACGATTCACTACCCGCCGCACAAGGAAGCCTTTATGCCACGCGTCGTTTTCAATCAAAAAGGTGGGGTTGGCAAGTCGACCATCACCTGCAACCTGGCCGCCATCAGCGCCAGCCAGGGCTTGCGCACGCTGGTCGTTGACCTGGACCCGCAAGGCAACTCCAGCGCTTACCTGATGGGCGCCACCGCCACCGACGACCAGCCAAGCGTGGGCGGATTTTTTGAAAACACCCTGAGCTTCAGTTTGCGCACCGTTTCGCCAGGCGAATTCATCGTTGCCACGCCGCATGAAAACCTGCACCTGATGCCCTCCAGCCCGATCCTGGACGAACTGCAGGCCAAGCTGGAGTCCCGGCACAAGATCTTCAAGCTGCGGGAAGCCCTGCAGCAACTGGCCGGCAGCTATGACCGGATTTACATCGACACACCGCCTGCGCTCAATTTTTACACCCGTTCGGCGCTGATTGCGGCGCGCACCTGCCTGATTCCGTTTGACTGCGACGATTTTTCACGCAAGGCCTTGTATACCTTGCTGGAAAATGTGCGGGAAATCCAGGCTGACCACAACGCCCGCCTGGTGGTCGAAGGCATTGTGGTCAACCAGTTCCAGCCGCGCGCCAATCTGCCCCAGCGAATCGTCAATGAACTGATTGAAGAAGGTTTGCCCGTGCTGCATCCCTATCTTCCGGCTTCCATCCGGATTCGCGAATCCCACGAGCTGTCGCTGCCGATGATCTACATGGACCCGAGCCACAAGCTGACCCAGGCGCTGGTGGAACTGCATGCCGCGCTGGAGCCCTGAGCCACCAGCCTCCCATACAACACTGGCAGCCCGCGCAAGGCACCGCACGCAGGCTGCGGTTCAGGCGCTGCCCGGCCAATTTAGAATGAGTTCATGTCCTACCTAGTGCTTGCCCGCAAATACCGCCCCAGAAACTTCTCGGAAATGGTGGGCCAGTCGCATGTCGTGCAGGCCCTGGGCAATGCGCTTGGCTCCGGGCGGCTGCACCATGCCTACCTGTTCACCGGCACCCGGGGCGTGGGCAAGACCACGGTGTCGCGCATCCTGGCCAAGTCGCTCAACTGCACCGGCATTGACGGGCAGGGCGGCATCACGGCCGAGCCCTGCGGTGTGTGTGATGCCTGCCGGGATATCGACAGCGGCCGCTTTGTCGATTACACCGAGCTCGACGCGGCGTCCAACCGGGGCGTCGATGAAATTGCCCAACTGCTGGAGCAGGCGGTGTACAAGCCGGTGGTGGGCCGCTTCAAGGTCTTCATGATCGACGAGGTTCACATGCTGACGAACACGGCGTTCAACGCCATGCTCAAGACGCTGGAGGAACCGCCCGAATACCTCAAGTTCGTACTCGCCACGACCGATCCGCAGAAAGTCCCGGCGACCGTGCTGTCGCGCTGCCTGCAGTTCAACCTGCGGCCGATGGCGCCCGAAACGGTGCTGGAGCACCTGGTTCATGTGCTGGCCATTGAAAACGTTCCTGCCGAGCCGCAGGCGCTGCGCCTGCTGTCGCGCGCCGCGCGCGGCTCGATGCGCGACGCGCTGTCGCTGACCGACCAGGCGATTGCCTTTGGCTCGGGCCGGCTCGACGAGGCCAGCGTGCGCGTCATGCTCGGCAGCGTGGACCGCAGCTATGTGTTTCGCCTGCTCGATGCGCTGGCGCGTGGCGATGGCCGAACGGTGGTGGAAACCTCCGAAGTGCTGCGCCTCAATGGTCTGAGCGCCGCCTCCACGCTCGAAGAAATGGCAACCATTCTGCAGCGCATGGCGGTGCTGCAGGCGGTGCCTGGCATGGGCGCTGGCGACGACGACACCGACCCGGAAATTGCCGAAACCGCCCGGCTGGCCCACGCCATGCCGGCGGACGAAACCCAGCTGCTCTACAGCCTGTGCCTGCACGGGCGCGGCGAACTCGGCCTGGCGCCCGACGAATATGCTGGTCTGACCATGGTGCTGCTGCGCCTGCTGGCTTTCAAACCGCCGGGCGCCGTTGCGCTCCCTGCTGCCGGGGCGCAGCCTGTCGCCATCAAGCCTGCGCCGGGGAGTGCCGCCGAGCCGGTAAAAAAGTCGCTGCCTGAGCCGGCCCTGGCGCCTGCTGCCGGCCGTCTCGATGCGGCCCCGGCTAGTCCTGCGGTGCTGCCGGAAGACCCGCTTCAAGCCTTGCCGGCCCAAAATGCACCAGCACCGCCGCTGAAGGTGGTTTATCAGTCAAATGAGGCTTTTGCGCATACTGATAGTGCACTGAGTGCTATGAATAGTGAAATGTTCGCTGAGCCGGTGGAGGCAGCGGTTCAGCCATCGGTGGACACCCTGAAACAGGATGCTTCCCTTGGTGACGCGTGGCTGCGGATCGTCAACCAGATGGTGGCGGCTGAATCCATCGCCGCCCTGACGCGCGAACTGGCCCTGCAGTCGCAGTTGTGCGGCCGCAGCGAAGGCCTCTGGACCCTGCGCGTCGAGCGCGAGTCCTTGAACCAGCCTGCGGCCCGTGAAAAGCTGCAGGTCGCGCTTCAGGCGGCGCTGGCCGATGACGCCATCCGGCTGGCCGTCGAATTGGGCGCCGTGACGGATACGCCGGCGCGCCGCAACAGTGCCGCCTTGGTCGAGCGCCAGCAGGCCGCCGAGTTGTTGATTCAAAACGACCCGTTTGTGCAGGACATGATCCGCGAATGGGGCGCCCGGATTGTCCCGGGCAGCATCAAGAGCGTTTCGCCCTGAGCTATGCCTGCGCTTTGCCGCAGTCAGCCGATATGATCATTGATAGTTTCAGCAACCCTATTTAAAGGAAAAAAACATGTTCAACAAAGGACAACTCGCCGGCCTCATGAAACAGGCGCAGGCCATGCAGGACAACCTGAAAAAAGCCCAGGACGACCTGGCGTTTGTCGAAGTCACCGCCGACGCCGGCGCCGGTCTGGTGAAAGTCACCATGACCTGCAAGCATGACGTCAAGCGCGTCGAGATCGATCCCAGCCTGCTGACGGAAGACAAGGACATGCTCGAAGACCTGGTCGCCGCCGCCTTCAATGCCGCCGTGCGCAAGGCCGAGGAAGTCAGCCAGGAAAAAATGGGCAAGCTCACGGCGGGCATGCCGGCGCTGCCCGGCGGCATGAAGTTTCCGTTCTAAACCGTCAGACATTTAACCCAAGCAGGCAACGTGGCGGATTCCAATGCGCTTGAAGGATTGACCCAGGCGCTTCGCAAGCTGCCGGGCGTGGGCGCCAAGTCGGCGGCGCGCATGGCTTTTCACCTGCTGCAGCACGACCGGCCGGGCGCTTTGCAGATTGCGCGGGCACTGGACCACGCGGTCCAGAGCATCGGGCATTGCGCGCTGTGCAACACCTTGAGCGAGCAGCCGGTTTGCGTGACCTGCGCCAATCCGCAACGCGACCGCAGCAAGCTGTGCGTGGTGGAAACCCCGGCCGATCAGGCGGCGCTGGAGCGAACACTGGCCTACCGGGGCCTGTATTTCGTTCTCATGGGCAAGCTCAGCCCGCTCGACGGCATAGGCCCCAACGACATCGGCCTGCAAAAACTGTTTGACCGCGTGGCTCCCCGGGACGACAACGGAGAGCTCGTCCCAGCAGTTGACCGCGAAGTGCAGGAAGTCATTCTGGCGACCAATTTCACCGCCGAAGGTGAGGCCACGGCGCATGTGATTGGCCAGGCGCTCAAAAGCCGTGGCATGCGGGTCACGCGCCTGGCGCGCGGCGTGCCGGTGGGCAGCGAACTGGAATATGTGGACCTGGGAACAATTGCCCACGCACTGACCGATCGGCGATAAGCCCGCAGGCAACCCGGCCGTTGCCGGTCATCACAAAAAAGATAAGGTTTCTCATGACGCTTGCTCATTTCACGATCGCCTACTGGTGCATCTTGGTGGCCGCCTTGCTGCCCATCGTCTGCGCCGGCATTGCCAAATACGGCACCATGCGAACCGCTCCGGCAAAAGGCGGCTACGACAACAACGACCCCCGGGCCTGGCTGGCGCGTCAGACCGACTGGCGCGCGCGCGCCAATGCGGCGCAGGCCAACACCTTTGAGGCCATTCCCTTCTTTTTCGCCGCCGTCATCATTGCCCACCAGCTCCAGGCCAGCCAGGCCCGGCTCGACATCCTGGCCGCGCTGTTTGTCGCGCTGCGCATCGTCTACATCGCGCTATACGTCGGCAATCTGGCCAATGCGCGTTCCATCGTCTGGGCACTGGCATTTTTCACCAACATTGGCATCCTTTTTTCCGGCTTTCGCTGATGGGTTTTTTGCATTGAAGTCGCGTCTCGTTACAAATGGGCGAGCTTTGGTACAAATCCGCACGGGTTGACCCCGATGTGGTTTTTTTCGGGCTCGATATGCTCAAACGCATGGCTATCGAGAAGAAAGAAAATTGGCATGGAACGATTTCCCCGCATCTCCCGGCGGCGATTTACCGGCGGTAGCATGCTGGCGGCAGCAACGCTGGTATGGCCCACGTTGCATGCGCAAGGACAGCCTGAAATCCGGAAGATAACGATCGCGGTGGGAAACAAGGCTGCTTTTCACAGCCTGCCCTTGACCATTTCCGAGCAGCTTGGTTATTTTCGGGCGGAAGGTCTGAACGTTGCTATCAGCGACCATGAAAGCGGGTCGCAGGCTGTGCAGGCATTGACGGGGAAATCGGCCGACATCTGTTTGGCAGGCTTCGAACACATCATTCGCCTGCAGTCCGCCCAACAGATGGTCCAGTCGTTTGTGCTGCTCGCCAGGGCACCCCAGATCGCCTTTGGCATTTCGACCAGGAGTCTGCCCCGCTTTAAAGCGATCACCGATCTAAAGGGTAAGAACATAGGCGTTGCCGCGCTGGAAAGCGCAAGCGCCCTTATGGCTTCCATGGTGTTGGCCCAGGGCGGACTGAGAGCCGGTGATGTCAGTTTTCTGGAAGTCGGAGAGGCCGAAGGCGCACTTGCCGCGCTGCGTTCAGGCCAGGTGGATGCCATGAGCCAGCCCGATCCGCTCATGACCATCCTGGAGCAAAAAGGCGAGGTCAGGATCATCAGCGACACACGGACCCTCAAGGGAACGACCGAGCTGTTCGGTGGGCCCATGCCGGCGGCCTGCCTGTTTGCACCGCTCGATTTCATCCGAAAAAATCCCAACACCTGCCAGGCGCTGGCCAATGCCATGGTGCGCGGCCTGAAATGGCTCCAGACGGCCGGGCCAGGGGACATCATCAAGACCGTTCCCGAAAAATACCTGCTGGGTGACCGGGGCCTGTACATTGCCTCGTTCAACAAGGTGCGCGAGTCCATTTCCCTGGACGGCATCCTGGCCGATGAAGCGCCCCGCACCGCCCTGAAGGCGATCGCCGGTTTTGACGCGAGCGTCAGAATCAGCAGGATTGACCTGTCGAAGACTTATACCAACGAGTTTGCGCAGCGGGCCAAGGAGCGCTTCAAGGCTTGAGGGGACACTGGCTGGAAATGGCAGGCCATATTGGAACGGTTCGTTGAAACGATTTCAAACTGTTCGCGCCGTCCTACAGCCTGCATCGCCTTGGCTGTCTACATTACCTGTTGCAATCTCCGTGCAGTCCAGCTTCAGTCTGCCATTGCACATGCCAACCATAACTATCCAGGGAACCCCATGAATCTTTCAATGAGCATTGGTCCGATCGTCGCTTTGATCGCAGGCATCATGATCCTGCTGATTCCACGGCTTTTAAACTACATCGTCGCCGTTTACCTGATCGTCATCGGGCTGATCGGCCTGTTTGGAACCGGCTCGCTACGGATTTGATGCAGCCGGACAGGTTGGTATTCAATTGCCGGAAATTACTTTCTTTTTGACTTGACCACTGCCTTGCCTGCGTCGCGCCTGACCGCCTGAACGGCGGTTTTTTCCCTTGGCGGCGCAGGCTTTTTGACCACAGCGCTAACCAAGGCACGCGCGGTGATGGGCAGGTGCAGCACGACTTGCTGGCCCCGCTTGAAGGCTGCCTGGGCATTGACGTTGTTCCAGTTCGCGACGCTGGCCTCAGCCACGCCGTAGCGGCTGGCAATGCTGGCAACCGACTCGCCCTTGCGCGCCTTGACCGTTGTGCGGCGGGTGGTGATTTCAGGCGCCAGCGAAACCTGTGCATTGTCCGCGACATGGCTGCTGACGTCGTTGTCCATCTGGGCCGTGCGCGGCACGAGCAGCGTCGAGCCGGCCTTGATCAGCATGCGCGGCGGTATGTTGTTCATGCTGCGCAGGTCGGATTCGTTCATTCCGGTATGCCGCGCCGCTTCCGTTGCGTTCATGGTGCTGGGCGCCGTCCAGGCGGTCCAGCTGGCATATTGGCCCTGGGTATAGCCATCGAAGTTGCGTTGAAACACGAGCGCGTTGTCCCAAGGCAGCAGGATCTGCGGCGTTCCCGATGCCAGAATCACTGGTCGGCGGGCCGACGGGTTGAGCGCCTTGAACACGTCAATTTCAACGTCGGCCAGCCTGGCAGCCAGGGCAACGTCAATATCCCGCGTGATCTGCACTTGCTGAAAATAAGGGTGGTTTTCAATCAGCGGCAGTTCGGTGCTGAACGCCTGCGGATTGGCAACGATATTTTTCACCGCCTGAAGCTTGGGCACATAAAGCCGGGTTTCCGCCGGCATGTTGAGCTCGTCATAGGTCGTTCCCAGCCCGGCCTTCTGGTTTTTGGCAATGGCCCGGCCCACGCTGCCTTCACCCCAGTTGTATGCGGCCAGCGCCAGGTGCCAGTCGCCGAACATGCCGTGGAGTTTTTGCAGGTAGTCCAGCGCTGCGCGCGTAGAGGCGAGCACGTCGCGGCGGTCATCCCTGAAATCGTTTTGCTTGAGGGCAAAGTATTTTCCGGTCGCCGGCATGAACTGCCACATGCCCGCCGCCTTGGCGCTGGACACCGCCTGCGGGTTGAAGGCGCTTTCAATAAAGGGGAGCAGGGCGAGCTCGGTCGGCATCTGGCGGCGCTCCAGCTCTTCGACGATGTGAAACAGGTATTTGCTGGAGCGCCCAGTCATGCGCTGGATGTAATCCGGACGGCTGGCATACCACTGCTCCCGGTCGGTCACGAGTTCGTTTTGCAGATCGGGCATGGCAAACCCCCGGCGAATCCGGTCCCAGAGTTCCTTGGGTGGCTCGGTCGAGGCAATCGGGAAAGAACTAACCTGACCCGGCGTGATGGCGCGCAGCGGACCCGTTTGAACCCTTTGACCCGGGACGGTGCCCGGCCCGGTGGACAGCACCGGATCGTCCGGCAGGCCGGGTGCCTGCGTGGCGCAACCAGCCAGCACGGCCATCGCCAGCAGAAAAGCCAGCGAAACAAGTCGAAAGCCGAGAAAGGAAAAAGAAAAGGAAGGAAAAAAGGAAAGCGGGGCGGTTCGGGGGACGGGCGTCATTTGAATTGGTTTTTCCATTGCCTGAGGGCGGCAAATACGGTGGTGTCGTCGCGGGTTGACGCATCAAAGTTGTGAACGGCTGCCATGATGCTGGCTTGCCGCGTGCGTAAAAAAGGATTGATCAGTACTTCCTGGCCAATCGAACTGGGCAGGGTCGGCTGGCCCTGCTCGCGCAACTGGCGGCAATGCTGCTCATGCTCTGCCAGAGCCGCATTATCAGGCTCAACGGCCAGCGCAAAGCGCAAGTTGGCCAGCGTGTACTCGTGCGCGCAGCAGACGCGGGTTGCGCCGGGCAATGCGGCCAGCTTGTCAAGCGATGCCAGCATTTGCGCCGGCGTTCCTTCAAACAGCCGGCCGCAGCCCCCGGAAAAAAGCGTGTCGCCGCAAAAAAGCAGCGGCTGGCCGTTCATGTCCGGGGTGTAAAAGGCAATATGCCCTGCGGTATGGCCTGGCACGTCCAGCACCCGGAAATCCAGGCCGAGGGTAGCGACCCGATCGCCTTCGCGCAGCGGCTCGAAAGGAGCCGGTATGCGTTCGGTGGCAGGGCCATAAACCGTGGCGCCGGTAGCCTTGCGCAACGCATCGACGCCGCCGGTGTGGTCCGCATGGTGGTGCGTGACTAGAATTGATTCCAGTTGCAGCCGGGATGCTTGCAATGCCCGCAATACCGGTTCGGCGTCGCCAGGGTCCACCACCAGGGCGCGCTTGCCGTCATGCAGCAACCACAGGTAGTTGTCGGCGAAAGCGGAAACAGGAATCAAATACATGCAGTGGTCTCGATGAAGTCAGAAATTATAGGATTGACGGATTGGCTCAATACCCCGCCGGGGGGCTATTTGCTGGCTTGGGAACGTGCCCACTTTGACCTGGCCGTCAGCGATATTTTTGGCTACCATGCCCTGCAGCTGGGATTTCCGGAACTCGACGCTCTGCAGGCCAACCGCATGCCGCACAAATGGCTGGCCCTTTCTTCCCTCGAAAACCAGACTTTACCGCGCCCTTCAAGAAATATTTCAGAGCATCGGACAGGGCTTGATCCCATAAGTTCCCCACGCGCTGCCTTGTACACCGATTCGGCAGCACTGCCTTTTCCCGAGAGCAGCCTGGACTTGGTGGCATTGCCGCACACGCTGGAGCTTGGCAGCGACCCGCATTCCGCCTTACGGGAGGTTGCCCGCGTCCTGGTTCCAGAAGGGCGAGTGGTCATCAGCGGCTTCAATCCGGCCAGTTTATGGGGAATGCGCCAACGGCGCGATCATCTTTACCGGCGCTTTGGCCACAAGGGGCTTTTTTTGCCAGACGCCGGTGAATACATTGGCTACTGGCGGCTTCGCGACTGGCTCAGGCTGCTCGATTTCGAGGTGGAATCGGCACAGTTTGGCTGCTACCGCCCGGCGCTCAATAGCCAGAAATGGCTGGATCGCTTTGACTGGATGGATCACGCCGGAAAACGCTGGTGGCCGATCTTCGGAGCGGTTTATTTTCTGGTGGCCGTCAAGCATGTGCGCGGCATGCGTTTGCTCGAACCTGCCTGGAAGTCGCGCAGATCACCTGCGGTGGCGCCCGCCATTGTGGCCAGCAAAAAGCCAGCCGGCTGCGTCAAAATCAGCGGCTGAGCTTTTTTTAATTTCCTTTCAATCCACCAGGCGTGCCTGGCACCACAAGCAACCCATGACCGATTCAGCAGCAGCGCCAAGCGTTCCCAATCAACACGTCGTGATTTATACCGACGGCGCCTGCAAGGGTAACCCTGGACCCGGAGGCTGGGGCGCCTTGTTGGCCGGAGGCGGCACCGAGAAGGAAATCTTCGGTGGCGAGATGGGAACGACCAACAACCGTATGGAGATGACCGCCGTCATCGAGGCGCTTGCGGCGCTGAAAAAACCGTGCTCCGTGACCCTTTATCTTGACAGCCAGTACGTGCTCAAGGGCATCACCGAATGGATTCACGGCTGGAAAGCCAGGGGCTGGCGCACGGCCGCCAAGGCACCGGTCAAGAACGTCGATTTGTGGCAGCGGCTGGACGCGCTGCTGGTGTCCAGCGGCCACACCATCGACTGGCGCTGGGTCCGCGGCCACAACGGCGATCCGGGCAACGAGCGCGCCGATGCGCTGGCCAACAAGGGCGTGGAGCGCGCCCTGGGCCGCCTCTGACCGGTCCTGCGGCATGTCCCGGATGCGGACCCGGCCACTGCGGGTTGCCTGACATCCTGCTACATTGAAAAGCTGCTTTTTTCATCCCGAGTCACTTTGAAACCACCTCATGGCCTCAAAAGCAATCTATTCCGTGGTGGCCGTGGCGGGCATCGCCGCGGCTTCAGGCGCCGCCTGGGGGCACCAAAAACCCAAGGTTGCTGATCCGGCCACTGTCGGCACGGCCGCGCCCGCGCCAGGCGCCGCCGCAAAGCCGCCTTCGGTCGAAGTCGCAAGGGTCGAACTGGCGCGGCTGGTCGATGACACCCGCGCGGTCGGCAGCCTGCGTTCGCGCCGGGGCGTGGTGCTCCGTCCTGAAATCAGCGGCCGCATCACCCAGCTCAACTTCATTGATGGCCAGCGGGTCCGCAAGGGCCAGGTGCTGGTGCAGTTTGACGACCATTTGCCCCAGGCGCAAATCCAGCAGAGCCAAGCCGAGCTGTCGATAGCCCAGGCCAACCAGAAACGCAACGAGGAACTGGTGGCGCAAAACTTCATCAGCCAGCGCTCGGTTGACGAAAGCGCCGCCAACCTGCAGGTGGCGCAGGCCAAGCTGGCGTTGACCAAGGCCACGGCAGCACGGCTAAAAATAGTCGCGCCGTTTGACGGCATCGCCGGCATTCGCCAGGTCAACGTCGGTGATTACCTTAAGGATGGCGCCGACATCGTCAACATCGAGGATGTCGACGCCCTGTATGTCGATTTCAGGCTGCCCGAGCGCTACCAGAGCAAGGTCAGGCGCGGCCAGACGGCGCTGCTCGACATCGACGCGCTGCCCGGCTAGGACTACACCGCGCAGATCCAGGCGATTGATCCGCTGATCGACGCGAACGGGCGTTCGGTCGGCATTCGCGGCTGCATCGACAACCGCGCCCTGCAGCTGCGGCCCGGCATGTTTGCGCGGGTCACTACCGTGTTTGGCGTTCGCGACAACGCCAGCGTCATCCCCGAAGAGGCGATGGTTCCGCAAAGTGACAAGCAGTTTGTCATCAAGCTGCTCGAAGGGCCGAGCGAAGCCACCCGCACAACCCAGCGTGTCGAGGTCAAGGTGGGTCTGCGCAGTCCGGGCAAGGTCGAAATTCTGGAAGGGCTGGCGCCTGGCGACACCGTGGTCAGGACCGGCCAGCAGCGAATCCAGAAGGACGGCACGGTCGTCACCGTGGTGGACTTGTTCAATGGCTCGGCTGCCGGTGCGGCGGCAACTGACAGAAAACCGGCCGGCGGCGCGTCCGCCGCGTCCGTGGCGCCGGCTGCTTCTTCCGTGGTAGCCGCAGGAAAGGCAGCGCTGTCAGGCCCCAACCCGTGCGGATCTGTCATTCCCTCCGCAGGCCTAAAGCCCGCCAGCAGTTCGGCCCCTGCCGAGCCCCGTCCCGCCCCTCCTGCGGTCCGCAATCCGGGCTGAGCATCTGCCCGCCTGCCCGAATTTCCGTGATCAACGCCTTGGCGCCCCATGCAACTCGCTGAAACCTCCATTCGCCGCCCGGTGTTCGCCACCGTGCTGTCGCTGCTCATCGTGCTGATCGGCGCGGTCAGCTTCAACCGGCTGACCGTGCGCGAATACCCCAAGATCGACGAGCCGGTCGTGACCGTGAGCGTGCGTTATGCCGGCGCATCGGCCGAGGTCATCGAGTCGCAGGTGACCAAGCCGCTGGAGGACTCGATTGCCGGCATTGACGGCGTGGACGTGATCACCTCCATCAGTCGCTCCCACCAAGGTCAGATAAGCGTGCGTTTCCGGCTGGAAAAAGACGCCGATTCCGCCGCCGCCGAAGTGCGCGACCGCACCTCCCGCGTGCGCAACAAGCTGCCGCAGGCGATCGATGAACCGGTGATTTCCAAGGTCGAGGCCGACGCGTTTTCGGTCATCCAGCTGGCTTTTTCGAGCGATTCGATGACGCCGCTGGAGATCAACGATCTGGTCAACCGCATCGTCAAGCCGCGCCTGCAGACCGTCACCGGCGTGGCCGACGTGCGTATCTTTGGCGAGCGCAAGTACGCCATGCGCGTCTGGCTGGACACCGACAAGCTCGCTTCCTGCCAACTGACCACGCAGGACGTCGAGGACGCGATTCGCCGCAGCAATCTGGAACTGCCTGCCTGCCTGCCGGCCGGATCGAGTCGCAGCAGCGCGAATTCAGCGTGACCGCGCAGACCGACCTGGTCAAGCCGGCGCAGTTTGGCGAGATCGTCATCAAGACCGTGAACGGTTTTTCCGTCAGGGTCCGCGACGTGGCCCGGGTCGAGGAGGGCGCGGCCGACGAGCGCACGGCGGTTCGGCTGAACGGCCGCTCGGCCGTCGCCGTCGGCGTGATCCGCCAGGCCACGGCCAATCCGCTTGATTTGTCCAAGGGTGTGCAGGCCGCCATTCCCCAGCTGAAGGCCGACCTGCCGCCCGATGTGCTGATCGACATCGCCAACGACAACTCGGTATTCATCGACCGCTCGGTCAAGAATGTCTACTGGACCATCCTTGAAGCCGTGCTGCTGGTCGCGCTGGTGATCTTCGTGTTCCTGCGCACGCTGCGCGCCTCCATCATTCCGATCATCACGATCCCGGTCAGCCTGATCGGCACGTTTGCGCTGATGGCGCTGGCCGGCTTCACCATCAACACGCTCACGCTGCTGGCGCTGGTGCTGGCCATTGGCCTGGTGGTGGATGACGCCATCGTGATGCTGGAAAACATCTTTCGCCACATTGAGGAAGGCATGGACCCGTTTTCGGCTGGCATCAAGGGCGCGCGCGAAATCAGTTTTGCCATCGTCACCATGACCGCCACGCTGGTGGCGGTGTATGCGCCGCTGGCCTTCACGCCGGGACGCACCGGCCGGCTGTTCGTCGAATTTGCGCTGGCATTGGCCGGCGCGGTGGTTGTGTCCGGCGTCGTGGCGCTGACGCTCACGCCCATGCTGTGCACCCTGCTGCTCAAGCACAACCCCAAGCCGAACCGCTTCGACCGCACCATGGAGCGCGTACTGACCGGCATTTCGTACCGCTACGGCGCGCTGCTGCGCTGGATCGTGACGGCGCGCTTTATGCCGCTATCTGGTTCGCGCGGCGCGGTGCAGCGCGTCAAGGGCCTGGCGCTTCAGGCGCGCTGGATCGTGCTGGCCGTGATGCTGGTCAGCGGCGCGGCTATTGTGCTGATCTTTCCGACCATGAAGCAGGAACTCTCGCCCATGGAAGACCGGGGCGTGATCCTGGCCAGCGTCAATGCGCCCGACGGCTCGACGCTCGACTACACCAACCGTTACGCCCAGGAACTCGAAAAGATGGGCCAGCCGTTCAAGGAATTTGATCGCATCTTTGCCAATGTCGGCAACCCGACCGTGACACAGGCCAGCGTGGTCTACCGCACCGTGGACTGAAAAGACCGCACGCGTTCCACCATGGACATGGCGCGCGAGTTGCAGCCGAAATTCAATACGCTGCCCGGCGTGACGGCGTTCCCGATCACGCCGCCCTCGCTGGGCCAGGGCTTTCGCGAGCGGCCGCTGAACTTCGTCATCCAGACCTCGGAAAGCTACCAGAACTTGAACGTCGTGGTGCGCCAGATGCTCAACGAGATCGCCAGGAACCCCGGCATCGTCTTGCCCGATGTGGACCTGCGGCTGAACAAGCCCGAGTTGCGCATTGAAGTCGAGCGCGACAAGGCGGCCGATCTGGGCGTGAGTGTCGAAGTGGTGGCCAAGGCGATTGAAACCCTGCTGGGCGGGCGCAACGTCACCCGCTACAAGCGCGATGCCGAGCAGTACGACGTGGTGGGGCAAACGGCCGCCAGCGGCCGAACGACGCCCGAAGATATCGACCGCATTTATGTTCGCGGCCGCAACGACGCCATGATTCCGCTGTCCAGCCTGGTCAAGGTCAGTGAAAGCGTCTCGCCGCGCGAGTTGAACCACTTCGGCCAGCGCCGCTCGGTGTCCATCACCGCCAGCCTGGCGCCCAATTATTCGCTGGGCGAAGCGCTGGCGTTCATGGACCAGACCGCCGCCAAGGTCCTGAAAACCGGCTACAGCACCGACCTGAACGGCACCTCGCGCGAATTCAGGAATTCGCAGGGCGCGCTGGTGATCGTGTTCGTGCTGGCGCTGGTGTTTATTTTCCTGGTGCTGGCGGCGCAGTTCGAAAGCTTTGTCGATCCGCTGGTGATCATGCTGTCGGTGCCGCTGTCGATGATCGGCGCCTTGTTGGCGCTCAAGTGGAGCGGCGGCTCTCTCAACGTCTATTCGCAGATTGGGCTGATCACGCTGGTCGGCCTGATCACCAAGCACGGCATTTTGATTGTCGAGTTCACCAACCAGTTGCGCATGCAGGACATGGAGATGATTGATGCGCTGGTGAAAGCGTCGTCGCAGCGGCTGCGGCCCATCCTGATGACCACCGGGGCGATGGTGCTGGGCGCCTTGCCGCTGGCGCTGGCTTCGGGCGCCGGGGCTGAAAGCCGCACCCAGATTGGCTGGGTCATTGTGGGCGGCATGTCGCTGGGCACGCTGCTGACCGTGTTCGTGGTGCCGACGATGTACGCCCTGTTTGCCCGAAAAGCCGTGCCGGGCGCCAAAACCGCCGAGGCGCGGGAGGCGCCCGTCGGGCATGAGGTGCTGGCCGGAAAATGATCCGCTGGCCGCAGGATGAATCGCCGGACCGGTGTGGCAGGGCTTGAGCCCGTACTGGATTTGCCGGCCCTGACGCCTGACCAGTCCATGCTTACTCCTCAATTTTTCTCTGGACTTTTGCAGCGACTGAAACCCCTGGCGCGTTGTTTTGCTCAAATACCCGCACAGCGCAAACCTGCGCAGGTATTGCATTTCAATGAACAAGGTGACCGTGATGAAACTGCTGATCTGGATACTGACCGCTTTTGTGGCACTACTGTGGACCGGCGCGGCTGCCATGCTTTCCGCGGCTGTCAACTGGCTGGCCGCGTCGTCCGCTGATCCGGCGATTCGGGGTGCTCAGGCCATGGCGCAGTGGCCGGTGCCCGACTGGCTGGCCGTGTGGCTGCCGCCCGGCGTCATTGAGCCGCTGAAGGCCAGCATCAGCGAACTGCTGGGTTCAGTGGTCACGGCCACCAGCTGGATCGAGCCCATGCTCGGCTGGCTGTCGCCCGTGATCTGGGTCATCTGGGCTCTGGTGCTGGCGCTGATGCTGGTTCTGGCCGGCGGCGCTCACCTGCTGGCCGGCCGCAGCAAACCGCGCCTGACAGCCTGAGAGGCGCAGGCTTCAGATGGCGCCGTCGAACATCATCACATCGACTTCATCGCCGGCCGAGACGTTGCCCTGGCCGTGGTGCAGCACGATGAGCCCGTTGGCCTCGGCCATCGAGCGCAGCACGCCCGAACCCTGGCTGCCGGTGGTCTTGACATGCAGGCTGCCGTCCGGCGCGGTGGTCACGCGGCCGCGCTGGTATTCGGTGCGGCCGGGTTTCTTGCGGATGGCTTCCAGGCTGCGCGCCTTGAGCAGCACCTCGGGCTCGGGCCGGGCGCCCATCATCTGCAGCAGGGCAGGGCGCACAAAGGCCAAGAAGGTCACCATCACCGCCACCGGATTGCCGGGCAGCCCGAACAGCACGGCGCCTTCGCTATTTTGATAGCTGTCAGCGCCCGCCCCATAAGCGCCAGGTGCCGATTTGATGCTTGAAATGCGTCCCACGGCCATGGGCCGGCCCGGCCGCATGGCGATGCGCCAGAAGGCCACGTCGCCGAGCTTTTTCATCATGGCCTTGGTGTAGTCCGCCTCGCCAACGCTGACGCCGCCCGAGGTGATGACCGCATCGGCCCGCGCGGCGGCGTCCAGGAAGGCCGCTTCGAGCAGCGCCGGCTCGTCGCGCACCACGCCCAGGTCGATGACCTGGCAACCCAGGCGGCTGAGCAGGCCGAACACGGTGTAGCGGTTGCTGTCGTACACCGCGCCCTCACGCGGCGCTTCGCCCAGCGACAGGATTTCATCGCCGGTGGAGAAATAGGCCACGCGCACGGGTCGCCATGTGCGCAAGGTTTTTAGGCCTAAAGAAGCCGCAAGCCCAAGGCGGGCGGGCGTGAGCAGCTCGCCTTTTTGTAGCGCTGCCTTGCCCTGCGCCAAGTCTTCGCCGCGCAGCCGCCGGTTGTCGCCCAGGCGCAGCAGGCCCGCCGAAATCGTGATGGTTTCGTGTTCACCGGTTCGCTGCAACTGGACGAACTCCTGCGGAACCACTGTGTCCAGGCCGGCCGGCATCACCGCCCCGGTCATGATCTTGACGCACTGGCCGGGCGAAATGCTGCCCTGCCACGCCTTGCCCGCCAGCGCCGTGCCGATGACCTGCAATTCAAGCGCGGAATCCGGCCTGAGTTGCGCACCATTGAAGGCATAGCCGTCCATGGCCGAGTTGTCATGCGGCGGCACGTCGAATGGTGAAACCACATCGGCCGCCAGCACCCGGCCCAGCGCTTCGAACAAGGGCAGTTCAATCTCGTCCTGCACCGGCGTCACCAGCCGGGCTAGAAAATCGCACACGCCGTCGGCGGTCATGGCCTGCGGGTCGTAGCCCTGCAACTGGGCAGCAATCTGGTCGATGGCGTTCACGGTTGCTTCGCTTCGAGCTGGTGCAGTTCGGCCAGCGTGTTGGCATTGAAAAAGGCGTGCAGCTCGTCGCCCGGCTGGTCAAAGGGTACGATGACCGTGTGGTGCTGCGCCGTCCAGGCGTCGATCTTGCGGCCGCCCGCTTGTGTGAACTGCGCCAGGCTTTCCAGCATGTCAACGCCCATCAGGCAAAACACCGGCTGCGGCCGCAACTGGCCGTCTTCTTCGAGTGCTGCGGCCACGGCAAAGTCGGCATTTTCACGCGCCATGGCATCGGCCATGCGCGCGACCAGGTCGGCGGGAAACAGCGGCGTGTCGCACGGGACGGTGAGCAGATAAGGCGTTTCGCAGCGCTCCAGCCCGGTGATGAAACCCGCCAGCGGCCCGGCGTATTCGCCCAGGGCGGTCGCGTCGGGCCAGACCGGAACGCCAAAGGATTCGTAGGCCGACAGGTTGCGGTTGGCATTGATCATGATTTCGCCGACCTGGGGCGACAGCCGCATCAAGGTGTGCAGGGCCAGCGGCACGCCGTTGAAGTTCTGCAAGCCCTTGTCCACGCCGCCCATGCGCGAGCCGCGTCCGCCGGCCAGGATCACGCCGGTGATGGCTTCGGCATGCAAGGGTGTCTTTAAATTCATGGTCATCCAGTGTTCCTAAAAGTGCGCATTATGCAAAGCGCGGGGCGAGGGCATCTCGCCCCCTCGGGGGGGGGGCAGCGCAGTGCGCGAAGCGACAAGCATGTGGGGCCACACTCAGCCTCCGATGTAGCTCATTTCGATGCGCTTGGCGCTGCCTGCCGCACTCGCGTCAGGCGGCAGGGCGGCACGAATCTCCGAATAGCGGTCTGACCGCGCCTGCCAGATCGGCCCGATCGCCGCCGCGATCTGTTCATCGGCGAAGTTGCCGCGCAGCAGGGCGCGCAGGTCATGGCCCTGGCTGGCGAACAGGCACAAGAACAGCTTGCCTTCAGTGGACAGCCGCGCGCGGTTGCATTCGCCGCAAAACGCCTGCGTCACACTGCTGATCACGCCGATTTCGCCTGCGCCGTCCGCATAACGCCAGCGCTCGGCGGTTTCGCCGCTGTAGTTCGGTTCGATGGCCATCAAGGGAAATTCGGTCTGCAGGCGTTCAATCACCTGGCGGGACGGCATCACCTCGTCCATGCGCCAGCCGTTGGTCGCGCCCACGTCCATGTATTCGATGAAACGCAGCACCGCGCCAGAATGCCGGAAATGCCGGGCCAGCGGCAGGACCTGGTTGTCGTTGGTGCCGCGCTTGACGACCATGTTGACCTTGACCGGCGCCAAGCCCACCTGGTGTGCTACCTCGATGCCCTTGAGCACGTCGTCCACCGGAAAGTCCACGTCGTTCATGCCGCGAAAAATCGCGTCGTCCAGCGCATCGAGGCTGACGGTGACGCGCTTCAAGCCGGCATCTTTCAGCGACTGGGCTTTTCTGGCCAGCAGCGAGCCGTTGGTGGTCAGGGTGATGTCCAGCGGCTTGCCCTCGGGCGTCTGCAACTGGGCCAGCATGCCGATCAGCACTTCGAGGTTCTTGCGCAGCAAGGGTTCGCCGCCGGTGAGCCTGATTTTTTCCACGCCGTGGGCAACGAAGATTTTCGCGATGCGGGTAATTTCCTCGAAACTCAGCAGCGAGCTTTGCGGCAAAAAGGCATAGTCCTTGTCGAAAATCTCGCTCGGCATGCAGTAGTTGCAGCGAAAGTTGCAGCGGTCGGTCACGCTGATGCGCAGGTCGCGCAGCGGCCGGCCCAGCGTGTCGCTGAGCAGGCCGGTCGGCACCTGCAGGTTCGCCGGAATGGCCGGTATGCGGCTGGCGTAACGCAGGTCTGCCAGGGGAATGATCTTGCGCGGTATATCGGTCATGGTAAAAAGCCTCGGGGGAGAATTTACCCTATCGTTCCGCTCAGGCTTTGCGCCGCCGGCTTTGCCCCCGGCAGGGGCGCGTGATAGGGGTGACGCAGATCAAGGAATATGTCTTTTTTTAAAACGCAGCGGGCACCATCCACCTCCAGGCACACGCCGCTGATGAAGGCGGCCTCGTCGCTGGCCAAATACAGCACCGCATCGGCCACGTCCAGCGCGCTGGAAAAGCGCCCCAGCAAATGCTGGCCCGGAAAAAGGCCTGGCTGATGCGGCCGCCGCCCGAACCGGTGACGATGATAAATTGGTGCTTGACGCGCATGCGTTTTTTTTCTTGTTATTTACTATATTTTTAATAGCTGTTAGCGCATGCCAGTCGTACGCAAAAGGCATATTTCATTCGTAATTTTTCCACATGCGCAAAATTTTGATTCGGTGCGATGCCTCGATGACTTTGTTCATGGATAAGACGGTACGTTATGTCGTACGTAAATTCAACGTCACTTGACTAGGCCGTGTTCGGAAAGTTTGATGTGCTGAAGTTGTGCGACCTGAAGGAAAAGCTTCAGATGAACGCTGGCATG
>NZ_JAFCTH010000017.1:0-72859 GCF_049895905.1 Polaromonas sp. DSP2-3-2b2
CGGCGGGGGGTAACTTTCTTTTCTGGCAAAAAAGAAACTCACGAAAGAAAGTTGCCTTGGGAGCGGGTTAGAGCTGAGCGCTCTATCGGGCCATCGCTTCGCGCGGCCCTGGGTTCCTTGATCAACGGCTAGTGGCCAATGCCTGTCACTGGCTGGTTCGACCGCTCGTTCGCCAACAGCTTCACGCTCTGCTTGATCGTTTCTGCTGTGCTTTAAACACTGCTGGCAGTTTCTTGCGTTTTTTTTCTTGGTTGAGCAGGCAGACTGAAGGCGATTGATAAAAAGACGATTGCTGTCCCGCAATCACTGGCGGCCAACCCCTGCCAGCCTCCAGCAAAAAGAAACAATAAAAAGCGACGCGCGCAGCGCAAGCCAACCAGATCAAGCAGAGCGTGAAGCTGTTGGCGAACGAAGGGTAGAACCAGCAAGCTTTCGGCATCGTCGCCAGCCACCGATCAGGTACCCAAGGGCCCAGCGCAGCGATGGCCCGTCAGAGCGCTCAGCTCTAACCCGCTCCCGACCCCAGGGCAACTTTCTTTGGTGACTTTCTTTTTTGCCAGAAAAGAAAGTTACCCTCCGCCGGGAAGGCGCTCCACACCAAAAAACCCAAGAAAAGCAGGAAAAAGAGACCGCAACCCTGCGCCATGCCAAGCAAGGGCAACGCCAAGGACCGACAAAGCCGTTGACCTGCGGCAAGGTAAGTAGCTACGAAAGCTTCGCTTGGAAAGCAGCTTTCCCTGCTCAAGCGGCCGCAGCGCCCAGGGTGAAATAGAACGTGGCGCCTTCGCCTTGCACCGAATCGGCCCAGACCCTGCCACCATGGCGCGCAACGATCCGCTGCACCGTCGCCAGGCCGATCCCGGTGCCGGCAAATTCAGCGGCGGTATGCAGGCGCTGAAAAGCGCCAAACAGCTTGGGGGCATACGCCATGTCAAAGCCGGCGCCGTTGTCCCGGACGAAAAACACCTCCTCGCCCTCTGGGCCGGCCATCCGGCCCAGCGCGATGCAGGTACGGGCCTTGCCGGCGCTGAACTTCCAGGCATTGCCGAGCAGGTTGCAAAGCACCTGCCTGAGCAGGCGCGAGTCGCCCCGCACCATCAGGCCGGGCTGGACCTCCAGGCGGGTTGCCCGGTTTGGCTCGCGCTCCTGCAGGGCAGACAGCAGCGCCTCGGCAGTGGCGCTCAGGTCAACCGTTTCCCAGGCCAGGCTGGAGCGCGACACCTGGGCCAGCGACAACATAGCATCGATCAGCTCGCCCATCTGTTGGGCACCGGCGCGAATGCGCGCGAGGTAATGCTGGTTGCGCTCGGTCGGCGGCGTCGTGCCCTGGCTGGCAATTGACTTGGCCAGCAGGTTGCTGAATCCGTTGATGCTGCTCAGCGGGCTGCGCAGGTCATGCGAGACCGAATAGGAAAACGCCTCCAGCTGCTCGTTGGCAAACTTCAGTTGCGCCGTGCGCTGCTGCACGCGATCTTCGAGGCTGGAATTGAGCAGCAGGATGTCGGCACGTGCCTGGCGGCGCTCGCGAATGTCGGTGTTGACGATCATCACGCCATTGACCTGCCCGTTTTCATCGCGCACCACGGTGCCGCGCATCTCGACATACACCGGCGAGCCGTCGCTGGCAACCTGCTCCAGCTCGCCGGTCCAGTCGCCCTTGGCCGCCTTGATCTGCTCAATGACGGCAGTCAGCACCTGCGGGTCGCGGTATAGCAGCGTCTGCATGGTCATGCCCAGCACCTGTTCCGCCGGCCAGCCATAGAGGCGCTCTGCGCCTTTGCTCCAGAAGCGGATGCTCAGGTCCAGGTTGCGCACCACGATGGCGCCCGGCGCCAGGTCGATCAGCGAAGCCTGCTCATGCAGCCGCACCGCCGTCCGGCGTTCGGCCTCCTGGCTGCGCAACTGCTCCAGCCGGGAACGCAGGCTGACGATGCCAAAGGCCAGGTTGTCGGCCAGCTCCTGCAACAGCTGGATCTCTTCGGGGGAAAACCGCTGAAGCTGGCCGGCATACAGGCACAGCACGCCAAAACTGTGCCCGTCGCTGCACAAAGGCAAGGCGAGGGTGCTGAAATAACCCCGCTGCATCGCCGCATCACGCCAGTGAAATTCGCTGCACTGCTGGCTGATGTCCTCGATTTGCTGCGGCAGCCCGGTGCGCACGGCCCGGCCCGCCGCCCCCCGCCCTTGCGGACGGTCATCGCGCCAGCACAGGGTGATGGCATCCAGGTAGCCCAGTTCCTGGCCCGCATGGGCCACGGGCTGGATGCTTTTTTCCTCGTCGTGGTGGGCGTAACCCACCCAGGCCATGCGGTAGCCGCCGACCTCCACCGCCACGCGGCACACCTCGGCCAGCAAGGCGGCTTCGTCATGAATCCGGTTGATGGCCATGCTCGAACGGCTCAGCATCTCCAATGCCCGGTGGGTGGTGGCCAGCGCCATTTCGGCCAGCTTGCTGGCGGTGATGTCGCGTATGGTGCCCACCACACGCTCGAGTTCGCCCGCATCGCTGAACACCGGGTAGGAGCGGTCGCGCAGCCAGCGGATCCGGCCATCCGCCGAACGAATGCGGTATTCCACCCGGGAATTTTTTCCGGCTGCATTGAGCGCATTGGCCAGCGCCAGCACCGGCAGGTCCTCGGGCAGGACGGCATCGGCCTGGGAGCCCGGCACGGCGTACAGGCTCTCGCAGCTGCGGCCCCAGACCTTTTCATAGCCCGGGCTGACATAGCGCACCCGGCCCTGGTGGGCATCGACGTTGTAGAACACATCCTCGACGTTTTCGGCCAGTTCGCGAAAGCGCGCCTCGCTGTTGACCAGCGCTTGCTCGGCGCGTGCGTGCTCCAGCGCCAGCCGCGCCAGCCGGATGGCCGCGTCGATCAGCAGCTGGTCGGCAGGCTGCGGCCTGCCGGGCGTGCGGCGGTAAATGGCAAAGGTGGCCAGCACTTCGCCGTCCGTCGCCACGACCGGCGTGCTCCAGCAGGCCAGCAGTCCGTGAGTGGCCAGCAGTTCCCGAAAATCGTGCATCAGCGGGTCGCACCGAGCGTCTTCGACGATCACGCTTTCGCGGCGAAAGGCCGCGGTTCCGCAGGCGCCCATGCCTTCGGCGATCCTCAGGCCGTCGGTGGCTTGCACGAAGGCTGGCGGCAGGCCGGGCGCAATGGCCTGGCGCAGCTGCCCGCCCTGCGCCATCAGCATGGAACACAGGCTGTCAGGCGCGCTGCTTTCGATCAGCCGGAGGATGGCCTCGATCGACTCGCGCACGGGCGCGCCGCCGGCGATCAAAACCAGCACTTCTTCCTGGGCCAGGGCGAAGCTTTCCGCGGCCTTGGCATCGGTGACATCGACGAACACCAAAAGTGCGCCGACCTGCCGGCGCTCGGCGTCCAGCAGCGGATGGGTGCTCATGCGCAGGATACGGTCGTGCGTGCCCGGCCGGGAGAGCAGCAGGTCCCGTTTGTCGATGCTGGCGCCTGCCAGGGTCTGCGACAAGGGTTCGTCCGAAAGCAGGCTGGCGCCATCGAGCGACTTGAGCGGGTTGCCCTGCCGCCAGTCGCTGAACAAGACCTCTTCGCCGGGCGCGGGGAAGAGCTTGCGCGCGGTCTGGTTGAACAGCAGGAAACGGCCTTGCATGTCAATGGCGATCACGCCTTCGCTCATGCTGTTCAGGATCAGGTCGAGCATGGCGCGCTCGCCATCGCCCTTGCGCAGGGCGGCATCGAGTGCGCTGCGCTGCGCCTGCAGGTAAGCGGCCATGCGGTTGAAGGCCAGCGCCAGTCGGCCGATCTCGTTGTGGTGCGAAAGGCCCAGGCTGACGCGCGCCAGAAAATTGCCCCGGGCGATTTCGTTGGCTTCCTTCAGGATGGCATTGGCCGGATCGACCACCAGGCGCCGGCCCATCGCCCAGGCGCTGGCCATGCCTAAAGCGGCCATGGCCAGCAGGGCGGCCAAATCAGCCATCAGCAGGGTGCGCGGCGTGGCGACCAGGACACTGCACGGCACGCTGATGGCCACGAACAGCCCGCCCTTGGTGGCGCCGACCGGGGCATAGGCGTACACCTGCTCGACGCCGCGGCTATCGGTAGCCTGTCCCACGCCCGGCTGCCACAACCGGGCCGCGCCCAGCACCACCGGATCGCGCTCCTGGCTGCCGGCCAGGCCGGCGGCCGGATGGGATGCCAGGACCGTGCCCTGGCGGTCGATCACCCGCAGCTGCGCACCATCCGGGATTTTTTCCGCTGCCAAGACATCGGCAAACCTCGTGACATCCACGGCGGCAAAGGCCACGCCGTTGAGAACGCCGTCGTTGCTGTACACCGGCATGCCGAAGGCCACGCCGGGCCGGCCCGTGGACCGCGAAACCGCATAGTCGCCGACTGAAAATGCCCGCTGTTCGAGCGCCTGGGTAAAAAAGGCCCGGTCGCCGATATCTATATTGGCGACCGGACTGGCGGCATGGCACGACAGCCTGCCGTTCAGGTCGACAACGCCCAGGTTGGCATACGCCATGTCCTGCGCCTGCAGGTTTTTCAGGTACTGCTCGCACAGGCGATTTCGCGTGTCCTTGATGGAAGGGCCGCTGGCAATGTCGCCCAGCAGCTGGGCGGCCCGTTCCACCAGGCGCTGCTGGTGCGCCGCCGCCAGCAGCGCATCGGACTGCAGGCCGGCCTGGGCCAGTGCCAGCACGGTCTGCTGGTTTTTAGTCGCCGACCAGGCGAACAGGCCAAAGACCGGCACCAGCCCGGCCAGCACGAGCAGGACCAGGCGGGAACGAAGACCAAGCCGGCTCAACATCGGGAATTTCCGGGCGGGATCAATGGGGAATGTGCGAAGCGTGATGCGGACATGGGGTCGGGCGAACGCCTGTACGAAGCGCGTGGCAAAGTTCGGACAGGCGCCCTGGGTTTACTGTTTGCGCTGCACAAACAGGTTGCGCTTGGCGTCTTCGGGATAGGCAAAGGTCACCGCGCCATTTTTGACCATGCCCATCACCAGCATGTTTTGTGTGGTCGCATCCTTGTCCTGCTTGCTGAAGGGCTGCTCGTAGGTGGCGGTGACGCCGTAGTAGGTGCGGTTGCGGCTTTCCAGCGCGGTCTTGATGGCCGGGCCGGTGAGCTTGCCGCCCCTGATGCCGAACAGCGAATGGATCAGCACGTACACCGCGTCATAACCTTGCGCTGCGGCCATCGGGACCGGGATCTTCTTGACCTTGTACTTGCGCGCATAGCCGGTCAGGAACGACGCCCGGCGCTCATTGCTGGGCTCGGCGATGAAGGTCTGGGCCATCAGCGCGCCCTCGGCGGCATCTTTCGCACCGTCGATGAAGAAGGGAAACGACAGCGTCCAGGCGCCGACCTGCGGCACCTTCCAGCCCAGCGACTGGCGGCCACGGGCAATCACCGCATTTTCGGGGCCGACGGTGTAGCTGAAGACCACGTTGGCGCCGGCCGCCCTGGCGGCCTTGAGTTCCTCGCCCAGGTCCTTGACCCCCAGCGCGAACCGGGCGACATGCACCGGCTTGAGCTTTTTGGCGGCCAGTGCGGCCTCGACATCCTTCAGGCCGGCCTCGCCGTAACCGGTGGTGTCGGCAAAAATAGCCACTTTGTCCCAGCCGCGCTTGACGATGTCTTCGACCACAAAGGGCGCCTGGATGGCGTCGCTGGGCGAGGTGCGGAAGATGTAGCTGTCGGGCGCGGGGTATTTGGCGGTGAGCGGCTTGCCGGTGGCGCACGGGATGATCAGCGGCAACTGGCTCGTCTGGTACACCTCCAGCGACTTGGCGGCGACGCCGGTGTTGCAAAAACCAATGGTTGCCACGACCTTTTCAGCGACCAGTTCCTGCGACAGCTTCAGGCCGGTGTCGGGATTGGCCTGGTCGTCCTTGAGAACGATCTCGATCTTGCGGCCCAGGTAGCCGCCGACGGCATTGATTTCATCGACGGCCTGCGAAATGCCATTGAGCATCGGCACGCCGAAGTCCGCCGAGCCGCCGGTGAACGGACCGATAACGCCGATCTTCAGCGTATGGGCAGCTGCGCCCGCCGCCGGATCGCCCTGCGCGACGGCTGGCAGCGAAATGGTCAGCGCGGCCGCAAGGGCCGCTGCAATTCCGGTCACGGCGCGCAGGCCGGCAGAGCGCAAAGAAAGCATCGAATTTCTCCTGGGGGGTTACCCGAGTATATGAAACAGCTTGTATTCAGACCCCAAGTTTCAGCCCGCCGTGAAACAAACGGTTGTCAAAATGGTTTTCAGCTGCAGCCTTTTGGCCGGATGCACCAAAATTCAGGCGGCCAGCGCTGCCTCAGCCGACCGGGTCAGCGCGCAGCTCAAGGCATCAAGCACTTCGGACTCCAGGTTCCAGCAATGCCAGTAAAGCTGGATCGGCAGCACGCAGGAAGGCACCAGGTTGACCAGCAGGCCCTGCTCCAGCAGGGGTTGCGCAAGCAGGCGCGGCAGCACGCTGGCGCCCCAGCCGGCCAGCACGGCGCGCACCTGGCCTTCGGACGAGGGCACGAACAACTGGTTGAGCATGACGCGCTTGAGCCCGAAGGCCTTGCCGACGAATTCGCTCTGCATGTCGTCCTTGCGGTTGAAGGCGACGAAGGCAATGTCGCGGAAATTGTGCGCCGTCAGCGCATCAAAGCCCAGACGCTCCTGCGCCAGCGCGGGCGTGGCGACGGCGACATATTCCATCGCGCCGAGCGACACCACCTTGCAGCCGCGCAGCGCCTGTTTGACCGTGGTGACGCAGCCCAGCACCTGGCCCTGGCGCAGCCATTCATGCGTGAAGTCCTGGTCGTCGGTGACGATTTCCATCGGCAGGCCCGACTGCGCCAGAGCGGTCAGCGCCGGCAGCGCCCAGGTGGCGATGCTGTCGGCATTGATGGCAATGGATATGCGCTCTTCCTCGCGCGCGCCGCGCAGCGAGCTGGGCGCCAGCTCCTTCAGGTCGCGCTCCAGGTCGGCGCGAAGCAGGCGCAGCATGCGCGTGTGCTTAAGCAGCAATTGCCCGGCCGAGGTGGCCTTGAGCGGGCGGCTGCGCACGATCAGCACCGTGCCGACCTGCGCCTCCAGCGCGCGCAGCCGCTGCGACACCGCCGACTGGGTGATTGACAGGCGCCGCGCGGCGCGTTCAAAGCCGCCCTCTTCCACGATGGCCGCCAGGCATTCCAGCGCATCCGGGTCAAAAGTGCTCATTGGGAAGGCTTTCAGTATTAGGTAGCCTGATGATTTAGCTGACAGTTTAATTCGACTGTTATCCAGCGCCAAGCTCCTGCACACTTGCGCTTTGCACAAGGGGAACGGCATGAACGTTGTGGTTTTGGGCGCAGGCATCATCGGCGTGAGCACCGCCTGGCATCTGCTGCAGCGCGGGCACGAGGTCACCGTGGTCGACCGCCAGCCGGATGCCGCGCTGGAAACCAGCTTTGCCAATGCCGCGCAGATTTCCGTCAGCTACTGCGAGCCCTGGGCCAACCGCGACGCGCCGCTGAAGGCGCTCAAATGGATGTTCCGCGACGATGCGCCGCTGCTGTTCAGGCCGCAATCGCCGTTTGGCGAGGGCTGGCGGCAATGGCGCTGGGGCCTGCAGTTTTTGGCGCAGTGCAACGATGCCGCCTTCGAGCGCAATGTGCAGCAGCTCGTCGCCCTGGGCGCCTACAGCCACGCCGCGCTGAAAGACGTGGTGCAGGCCACCGGCATCGACTACCACCGCTTGGAGCGCGGCATAGCCCACTACTACACCGAGCAGAAATCGTTAGACACCGCCGGCGACGCGGCCGCGCTGATGCGCAAGTACGGCGTGGCGCGCCGGGTCGTGAGCACCGCCGAACTGCTGAAGATCGAGCCAGCCCTCGGCGCCTTTGCCGGGCACATCGTCGGCGGCACCTACACCGCCAGCGACGAAAGCGGCGACGCCCGGGTGTTCACCCAGGGTCTAGCCCGGCGCTGCGCCGAACGCGGCGTGCAATTTTTGTACAACCATGACGTGCTGCGGCTGGAAAAAACCGGCAATGCTATTGAATCAATAGCTATACGCGCCCGTGGAACAGGCGCGAAAGGGCTAAAAGATGCTCAACTCAAGCCCACGACGCAACTGAAGGCCGATGCGGTGGTGGTGGCCTGCGGTTCCTACAGCGCGCCGCTGCTGCGCAGCGTGGGGGTGGACTTGCCGATCTACCCGGGCAAGGGCTACAGCGCCACCTTCAGGCTGCTCAAGCCCGAACTGGCGCCCTTCGTCAGCACGATTGACGACGAGGTCAAGTGCGCCATCAGCCGGCTCGGCAACGAGTTGCGCGTGGCCGGCACCATCGAGGTCGGCGGCTACGACCTGTCATTGGACACGCCGCTGGCCAAGGCCAGGTGCCGCATGCTGGCCCGCCGCATCGAACAGGTCTTCCCCGGCGTGTGCGACACGCGGCTGGAAGAAGAAGGCGGCACGCCGCAGTTCTGGACCGGTCTGCGCCCGGCCACGCCGACCAACATTCCCTACATCGGCAAAACCAGGGTCGGCCGTCTGTGGGTCAACGCCGGCCACGGCACGCTGGGCTGGACGCACGGCGCCGGATCGGGCAAGGCCATGGCCGAACTGATCAGCGGCAAGGCGCCGGCGATGGCCTTCGACTTTCTTGGATTCGACCACGGCCGCCGCCAGCCCGGGCTGTCCGCCGCCTGAGCCTGTTGCCTGCGGCCCGGCAGCGCCCGCAGGGGCATCTTTTCCTACAGCCAATGCTTTTTCAAGCTGACAGCCGGGAAGGCCAAAGACGGCGACAGTGCAAAGATGACCACTCAAAAATCCATCACTTCACCTGAAAACACCCCTGACCAGCCCGCCGCCGGCAAGGGCATGCCAGCCAAAGACGCGCAAGCGCAAGCGCCGATGGCCGGCAAGCAGCCCGATCCGAAGGACGGCTCGGCCCAGGACAAGCTGGAGTTGCCAAGCGACCGGGACCAGGCGCTTGATATGACCAGCAGCCAGCCCGACCCGCTCATCGAGCAGGCGGCGAAAGATGTCAAGGACGGCCGCAAGGACACCAGCAAGGCGGCCGAGATGGACCAGACCTACAAGAAGCTCTGAGCCTTTACGTTCTCAAGCAAAAATCGGCTTTTGCGCATGTCCAGCAAACGTATTTAGCTATTTATTTCATAGCATTTAACGCCAACCAAACGCTGTTTTCGTCCTGCGTAAGCGAGCGGCGCAAGCCCCGAAGCCGGCGCGTGCCGGTGGCTTCAGTTAAATTAGCGCCCTATGTTGCCCCTCTCCCCCCTTCGCCAAGCGCGCAGCCCGAGCTTTTCGCCCCGGGAATTCCGCGCCTCGCTGGCGATGTTCGCCACCGGCGTGACCATCGTCACCGCACGCACGCCAGCCGGCGTGCTGGTCGGCCTGACCGCCAATTCCTTCAACTCGGTGTCGCTCGACCCGCCGCTGGTGCTCTGGAGCCTGTCGCAGGGCGCCAGCTCGATGGCCGCGCTGAGCACCGGATCGCACTACGCCGTCAACATCCTGTCCGCCGACCAGAAAGAACTGGCCGAGCGCTTTGCCAGCCGGCGCGAGGACCGCTGGGCGGACGTGGCGTTCACCGAAGGCCTGAGCGGCGCGCCCTTGCTGACCGGATCGGCCGCCACCTTCGAATGCTTCAACCGCAGCCGCTACGAGGAAGGCGACCACGTGATCTTTGTCGGCGAAGTAGAGCGCTGCAGCCACCAGGCCGGCGCCGCGCCGCTGCTGTTTCACGGCGGCAGGTTCTACACCGAGCATCCACTCTAAGCCAGCCCTGCCGGCGGGCGGCGACCTGCTGGTCAAGCGCAGACCGCGCGCCGCCGCCTGATCGAGTCGAAGCCGCTGGCAAGGCCCGCTCAAGCCTGCATGATGACCGGCTGCGCCTGTCGCCTGGCCTGCTCGGCGACTTGCGCCAGCCAGGTCTCCAGCTTGCGCGAATCGACGGGCTTGGCAAAATGAAAATTGAAGCCTGCGGCAAAGGCGGCCTGCTTGTCCCTGGGCTGGCTGTAGCCGGTCACCGCCGCCATGACCGCCGTCTGCATGCCCGTAATCAGGCGCAGCTGGCGCGCCAGCGTGTAGCCATCCATGTCGGGCAGGCCGATGTCGAGCAGGCACAGGTGCGGCAAGACCCGGCGCGCGCATTCGATCGCATCAAGGGGATGGAACTGCACAAACACTTCATGCCCGAGCAGTTCGACGAACATTCCCAGCAGGCGCGCCGCATCGGCGTTGTCATCGACCACCAGGACACGCAGCGAATTGCCTGCGGGGCGGGAATCCGCATCGCTCGCCTCGATGCGGCACTGCGCGTCATCGTGCTTCAGGCGCGGCAGCACCACGGTCACTTCGCTGCCCATGCCGATTCCGGCGCTTTGCACCTTGACGGTGCCGCCGTGCAGTTGCACCAGGCTGCGGACCAGCGCCAGGCCGATGCCCAGCCCGCCCTGGGAACGGTCGGAGCTTCTTTCGCCCTGGGTGAACAGCTCGAAGGCGACTTCCAGCAGTTCGCTGGACATGCCTATGCCGTTGTCGCGCACGCGCAGCGTCAGGTGGCCGTCGTCGGCCAGCATCCGCAGGTCGATCCGGCCGCCGTTGGGCGTGTACCGGATGGCATTGCCCAGCACGTTGACCAGCACCTGGACCAGCCGCGGCCGGTCGCCCATCACCTGGGTGCGTTCGGGCGACAGGTGGATGTCCAGCTGGTGCGCCTTGGCTTCAAGCAAGGGGCGAAGCTGCTCCAGCGCCTCGGTGGCGATGGTTTTCAGGTCCACCGGCTGCCGGTCCAGCGTCACCTGGCCCCGGGTGACGCGGGACACGTCGAGCAGGTCGTCGATCAGGCGGGTCATGTGCCTGGCCTGGCGCGAAATCACTTCGCTGAGCTGCCACACGCTGGCTTCGTCCAGCGAGCCCCGGGACAGCAGGTCGGCGGCGGTCGCAATCGGCGCCAGCGGATTCCTGAGCTCATGGGCCAGCATGGCCAGAAACTCGTCCTTGAGCCGGCTCGCGTGCTGCAGGTCCTGCTGCGCCAGCTTTTGCTCATGGATGTCGGTGCAGGTTCCGATCCAGCGAACAATCACGCCCTGCGCGTCGCGCACCGGCCGGGCTCGGCCCAGAACCCAGCGGTGTTGGCCGGAGTGGTGGCGCAGGCGGTGTTCGATCTCGTAGGACTCGCCGGTGGCGCGGCAGTGGTGCCATTTTTCCATCGCCAGCATCCAGTCATCGGGATGAAACAGCGCCCGCCACGCCCTGCCGTCGATGGCGCCCTGCGCAACGCCGGTGTAGTCATACCACTGCTGGTTGCAGTAGTCCAGGCAGCCATCAGGCGTCGTGCTCCAGACGATCTGCGGTATGGCATTGGCGATCGTGCGGTACTTGAGGGCGGTTTGGTGCAACGCATCGTCGGCGCGGGCATGTTCGGTGACGTCGTTGCCTTCGATGAAAACGCCGCTGACGACACCGTCGGGACCGGTGATGGGCTGAAAAATGAAATCGATGAAACGCTGCTCCGGCGGTCCCTTGGCATGCGGGGAAAAAATCACCGGCATCCGGGTGCCGATGAAGGGTTTGCCGCTGGCAAAGACCTCATCGAGCAGCGCGCCGTAGTCCTGGCCCGCCACTTCGCGGCCGATGTCCCGGAAGGTCTTGCCGACCACCTCGTCGCGTCCGACCAGCCGCAGGTAAGCGCTGTTGGCCAGTTCATAGACATGGCCAGGCTCGCGCACCACCGCCATGAAGCTGGGGGCCTGTTCAACCATGCTGTAAAGCCATTGGGTTTCGGTTTGACGGGTTTTTTCCGCCAGCACCTTGGCAGTGGTCTGCGCCAGCGCGCAGTACAGCCCGGCCACCGTGCCGTCCGGACCATCGACAGGCGCAAACGAAAAACTGAACCAGGCTTGACCGTCCGCGCCATTGCGGCGCAGCGGGAAAGGCGCGCTCTCTTGATGGACAGACTCGCCGGCAAGGGTCTGGTTGACCAGCGGCTCAATGTCCGGCCGCACTTCGGGCCACACCTCGTACAAGGGCCGGCCCAGCGCCGCCGGATGTCCTTGTCCCAGGATTTCCAGGCAGGCGTCGTTGTACAGCATGCACAGCTCAGGGCCCCAGGCCACGAACACCGGCGTTGTGGAACGCAGCATGAGACCGGCAACGGTCTTGAGCGCCTGCGGCCAGTCTTGCGGGGGACCAAGCCGCGAGGCGGCCCAGTCGTGGCCGCGCATCAAAGCTCCCGCCCTTCCGCCATCCCTCAAAAAGCCGGGAAATGCTTTTGATTTATGAGACAAATTTGATTTTTTTGATTAAATTAATAAAATGACAAGGCAGATGCTAATGCTAACGCAATATTTCTGCTCGGCTCACCTGTTATTTCAGGCTCATCCCTACACTGTTATTGTGTCTTTTTGCGCATCAGTTGCGTCCATTCTTTACCTGCAGCGCAGTTCATAAAGAATTCTCATTTTCAAAAATCCAGGGATTCTAAAGATTCATGGCCAAGGTATCAAAAGCGTGCAGTGCCCGCATTGGTCTGATCTCCCACACCGGACGGTCCGCCGCATGACACAAGACCCTGAAAAAGCTGCTAATCCTGAAGCCAGGATGTCATCGCAAATTTACACCCACGGCTTGCGGGCCTGAAAGGCAGGCGCCATGCCGCTTCGCTCTGCCCTTCCCGCCCTTCTCGCCGCGCTGCTGTTCGGCGCCAGCACGCCGCTGGCCAAGCTGCTGGCCGGGAACATGCCGCCGCTGCTGCTGGCCGGCCTGCTCTACCTGGGCAGCGGTTTTGGTCTGGGCGCGCTGCTGGTCCTGCGGCGCATCCGCGAGCGCCACGGCGGCCAGCCCGTGACCCGGCTGCACATTTCACGCGCCGAGCGGCCCTGGCTGCTCGGCGCCATCGTGGCCGGCGGCATGCTGGCGCCTGCGCTTTTCATGCTGGGCCTGGCGCAAACCAGTGCTGCGTCGGCGTCGCTGCTGCTGAACCTGGAAAGCGTGCTGACGGCGGTCGTGGCCTGGCTGGCCTTCCGCGAAAACGCCGACCGCCGCATCGTCCTGGGCATGGCAGCCATCGCGCTCGGCGGCGTGCTGCTGTCGTGGCAGCCGGGCGGCGCAAGTTTTTCGCCCGGCGCCCTGCTGATCGCCGGCGCCTGCCTGTGCTGGGCGCTGGACAACAACCTGACGCGCAGGGTGTCGAGCAACGACACCCTGCTGGTCGCCTGCCTGAAAGGCTTGCTCGCTGGCGTGACCAACACCGCCATCGCGCTGTATGCCGGCGCGGCTTTGCCAGGCATGGCGCAGCTGGGCTATGCCGGCCTGGTGGGTTTTTTGGGCTACGGGCTGAGCCTGAGCTTGTTCGTGGTGGCGCTCAGGACGCTGGGAACCGCGCGCACTGGCGCCTACTTTTCGGTGGCGCCACTGTTCGGCGTGATGATTTCGCTGGCCCTCTGGCCCGACATGCCGGGCCTGCTGTTCTGGGCGGCGGCCGCGCTGATGGGGCTCGGCGTCTGGCTGCACCTGAGCGAGCGCCATGCGCATCAACACACGCATGAAACGCTGTGGCACAGCCACCCGCACCGGCACGACGCGCACCACCAGCATGCGCATGATTTTGGCTGGGACGGCACGTCGCCGCATGCGCATCCGCACCAGCATGAACCGCTGGCGCATACGCATGCGCATTACCCGGACATTCACCACCGGCATCCGCATTGACATGGTGAAGCTTTTCACGACGGCAAGCTCAAGCGCCTTTCACCCATGAACAGAACTGTCCTTTGCAGCACGTCAATTTCTTACATTTGTGCAGGTGCTTTTTTGCTACCGTAAGGTCCGCTTTTGCCATGCAAACCCCGCCACAACATTCCAAGCCCATCCAGTGCGATTCCGCGGAATCAGCAAACCCTGCCCGCGCCGCACTGGCAGCCGGAACCCCATGACATCACCCGCCCCTGTTCCGCGCCCGGAAGAAATCGAACTCAAGCTGGCCTTGCCCAGCGCCGACCCGCACGGCCTGGCCCACCGGCTTGCGCGCACGCCGCTGCTGGCGCGCCGCAAGCCCACGCAGCAGCCCTTGCACAACATCTACTACGACACGCCCGCCCAAGACCTGTACGAAGAGCGGGTGGCCCTGCGCCTGCGCCGCGTGGGCAGCAGCACCAGCCCGCAGTGGCGGCAAACGCTGAAGATGGGCGGGCGCAGCGACTCGGCCCTGAGCCATCGCGGCGAATGGGAAGTGCCGCTGGCCGGGGCCGAACTGTCGCGCGAAGCGCTGGAGGCGACGCCCTGGCCCGAGTTCGACCCGGACGGCAGCCGCTTCGATGCGCTGGCGCCCTGCCTGGTCACCGCCTTCGAACGTACCTCGTGGACGGTGCGCCAGCGCGGCGGCAGCGTGGTCGAGGTATCGCTCGACATCGGCCAGATCGTGGCGGGCGAGAAAAGCGCGCCGCTGTGCGAACTGGAACTCGAACTCGTGGCCGGAAAGCCGGCGGCGCTGTTCGAGCTCGCGCAGCAGATGGCCCGCAGCGTGGCGGTGCTGCCGCTCAACGTCAGCAAATCCGAGCGCGGCTACGCGCTGCTGCAGGACCGCCTGGGGCAGCCGCTGCGCGCCCGACCGCCGGCGCTGGCGGCGGGCATGACGCTGCCGCTGGCCGCGCAGTTGGTGCTGCGGGAAATGTTCTGCCAGTTCACCAGCAACCTGGCGCTGCTGGCCCAGTCCGACGATCCGGAAGTGCTGCACCAGGCGCGGGTCGGCTGGCGGCGCTTCAAAAGCGCCGTGCGGCTGTTCAAACCTGCTCTGGCGGCCGACCTGCTGCCCGACTGGCAGGCGCTGCAGCCGCTGCTGGCCTTCATCGGCGAGCTGCGCGACATCGACGTGGCCAGGACCGAAACCCTGCCTTCGCTGGCCGACGCCTACCGCGCGGGCAATGCGCAGCGGGCGCAAAAATGGCAGGCCATGCTGCACACCCTGTCGGGCGCCGCCCGGCGCAAGCGCAAAGCCATTGCCCATGCGCTTGAAGTGCCGGCCGTGGGCGCCACGCTGCTGGGCATCACGCAATGGCTGGAAGACCTGCCAAGGCAGCAAGGGCCGGCCGATCACGAGGCCGGCGAGCACAGGCGGCCCTTGCGCCGCTGGGCCCGGCAGCGCGTGGAGCGGCTGCACCGCAACATGTTGCGCGCACTGGCCGACACCGCCCATCCCGAAAGCCTGCACCGCGCCCGCATCCTGGCCAAGCGGCTGCGCTACGCCATCGAGGCGCTGCAGCCGCTGCTGCCGAGGCGGCACACGCAACGCTGGCTGGCGAAGGCGAAAAAACTTCAAGCCGACATCGGCAGCACACGCGACCTGCAGCAGGCCGGCGTGCTTGTAGCCCGGCTGAAGATCGACCCCGGACTGGCCGAATTCCTGCGTGGCGTCGCCGTTGGGCAGCAAGCGCCTCGCTGAGCCGGCTTTGCTTCAGCCGTGCTGCGCCAGCCGCTCCCGGGCAAAAGCCACAAACCAGTCCAGGCAGTGCGGGTTGGCCATCGCGTCGCGGTTCAGGACTTTCTCCAGCGGCTGGCCGAGCAGCAGCTTCTTGATCGGCAGCTCCTGCTTCTTGCCCGACAGGGTGCGCGGGATTTCAGCCACCTGAAGGATGTCGTCGGGAACGAAGCGCGGGCTCAGCGCGGTCTTGACGGCATGGTGGAGCCTGGCCTTCATCCCTTCGTCAAGCACCGCGCCGCCCCGAAGCACCACGAACAGCGGCATGTAGCTGGCGCGGCCCAGGTATTCCAGGTCAACCACCAGCGAATCGAGCACTTCGGGCAGCGCCTCAATGGCGCTGTACAGCTCGCTGGTGCCCATGCGCAGGCCGTGGCGGTTGATGGTCGCGTCCGACCGGCCGTAGATCACGCAGCCACCTTCGAGCCCCGGGTCGATCTTCAGCCAGTCGCCATGGCGCCAGACCGCGCCCGCCTCCGGTCCGGCATCGCCGCCGCCGGGCCTGCGGCCGTGGCCGGGCGGGTACATGTCGAAATAGCTGGCCAGCAGGCGCGCGCCGCTGTCGTCGCCCCAGAGGTAGAGCGGCATCGACGGAATCGGCTGGGTGCAGACCAGCTCGCCAACCTCGCCGATCACCGGCTGGCCCGCTTCGTTCCAGGCCTCGACCGCGGCGCCCAGCATGCGGCACTGCATTTTTCCGGGCGTCTGCGGCAGCTCGCGGTTGCCGCCGATGAAGGCGCCGGCGAAGTCGGTGCCGCCCGAGATGTTGCACCACCAGATGTCCTCGACCCCGGCTGAGGCCATGAAGGCTGAACCCCATTGCTGCACCTCGGCGCTCAGCGGCGAGCCGGTCGAGCCCAGCGCGCGGATGGCGCGCAGGTCGCCGCATTGCGCAGGCGTGATGCCGGCCTTCATGCAACTGGCGTAAAACGCCGCGCCCGCGCCGAAGAAAGTCACGCCGGTGTCGGCGGCGAAGCGCCAGAGCGTGGTCCAGTCGGGCCGGTCCCGGGGGCCGCCGGGGTTGCCGTCGTAGATCACGCAGGTCGTGCCGCCCAGCAAGCCGGCCAGCTGCGCATTCCACATCACCCAGCCGGTCGAGCTGTACCAGTGGTAGCGCTCGCCGAAGGAATTGGGCTGGTAGCTGCAGCCGACGTCGTTATGCAAAACGCCGAGCTGCAGCTGCACCAGCAGCATGCCGCCGTGGCCGTGGACGATGGGCTTGGGCAGGCCGGTCGTGCCGCTGGAATACACGATCCACAGCGGATGGTCGAACGCCAGCCAAAGCGGTTCGAAACCTGCGGTTTGTGCATCATTTCGTGCTGTTGCGCTTATCCAGCCTGCGCAACCAGCTATTGAAACCGTAGCATCCAGATTACCCAGCAGCAGCGTGTGCCGAACGCTGGGCAGCGCCGCCTGCAACTCGGCCAGCACGCCAAGACGGTCATGGTCGCGCCCGCCGTGGGCCACGCCGTCGCAGGCGATCAGCACCGCAGGCGCGATCTGCCGGAAGCGGTCGAGCACCGCGTGCGTGCCCATGTCGGGCGCGCACAGGCTCCACACGCCGCCGATGCTGACCGTCGCCAGGAAAGCCACCATGGCCTCGGGAATGTTCGGCAGATACGCTGCCACCCGGTCGCCGGGTCGCACACCCTGCGCCTGCAGGTGCAGCGCCAGCGAGGCCACCTGGCGGCGCAGCTCGGGCCAGCCCAGTTCGCGGCGCTGGCCTTTTTCGTTGCTGCTGACGACTGCCGGCAGCCCGGCGGCATGGGCGGCATGGGCGGCATCGACATGGCGCAGCACCTGGCGCGCATAGTTGACCTGCGCGCCGGGAAACCACCGGGCGCCGGGCATGACGTTCTGGGCCAGCGCCGCGCTGTGCGGCGTGGGCGACTGCAGGTCAAAATAATCCCAGATGCTTTGCCAGAACGTGTCCAGTTCGGTGGTGGACCAGCGCCAGAGCGCGTCGTAGCTGTCGAACACCAGTCCATGACGCTCACGCAGCCAGTCCTGGTAGAGGCGGATTTGCGCAATATGGGGCGGCGCTTTGCTTGTCTGGTTCATGCCTGTTGTCTCCATGCGGGTGATGAACGGTCAGCGTAGCAGCGTCGGGCGGGCTTTGCTGTCGCCAGCCGTACCCGGACCACCGCGTGCCTGCTTCGCGGCAAGCAGTGCGCTTATCGGACCGCATGGCCGACGCAGCCAGACGAAAAACGCCTACAGGCAAGCCGGTCGTTTCCTGAAAAATCAAGGGCCAGGAGTTATTTTTTCAAGCCCGGTTTTGCCCCGGCTTTTTATCCACCCACCCGCTCCTGACGAAAGGATTTCACATGCAAGAACAGTACGCCGATTGCCTGCAGGCCTGCAACGACTGCGCTGCGGAATGCAACCACTGCGCCGCCGCCTGCCTGCAGGAAGATAACGTGGAAATGATGGTGGAATGCATTGCGCTGGACATCGATTGCGCCCAGGCCTGCGCCTTTGCGGCGGCAGCCATGGCCCGCGACAGCGTGCATGCCGTTGCCATTTGCGACCTCTGCGCCGACATTTGCCAGTCCTGCGCAGAAGAATGCATTCAGCACGAGATGCAGCACTGCCAGCAATGCGCCACCGTCTGCTTCAACTGCGCGGAAGAATGCCGCCGCATGGCCAGCGCCGCCTGACAAGCTCAGGAATCAGAAAAAGCCGGTAATTTCAGAAGGCGCGTTGGTGGTGCAAAGACACGCGGCCAGGCGGCGTGCGTCAGCGCACTTCCTTGAGCGCTGCCAGATCGACATCGCCGCTCTGGCTGGAGAAGCGCAGGTCGCCGCCCTGGCTGCCTTGCGCCTGGCTCACGCCGGAAATGCGGTGCTCGCCGGTGTCGTATTGCTTGAGGTTCCCGTCCTGCTCGACCGCAAGGCGACGCTGGTCGGGAAAAAAAGCATAGCGCACGCCGTTCTGGCTGCCGCTGCTGGAAGGACTGGAAAGCCCCTTGGGCCACCAGCTTGAGTCAAGGCCAGCCATGGGCTTCATGGGCACCATCGGCTTCATCGGCTGCATGCTCAGTAATCCTTTTTGTCGCGCCCACGGCGCATGACCAGCGCGGCCAGCAGCGCACCAGCGGCCATGCCAATGGCTACGGCCTTGAGGGGTTCATCCGCAATGCGGCGGGCAGTGGTTTCCTGAAAGTTGGACGCCTTGGCCTTGATGTCGCCAAGCTTTTCGCCGGCCACGCCGCCTGCGTTTTTGGCGTAGCTCCGCGCCGTGTTCCAGGCATCGCCGGCAATCGCCTTGGCATCGCCCGCCAAAACCTTGGCCGTGTTCAGCGCGTCGCGGCCGGTGGCCTTGGCCTCCTCCACGGCGGGACGCAGCGCCTGCACCGTGCTGGCCGCATTGGCCTGCGCCTCGTTGGCCAGCTGGCCCGCTGCATCGGCGGCATTCTGGCCGGCTTGCCTGGCCTCGTCAGCAATCTGCGAGGGGGTCTTGATGTCGTCAGTCATGGCGGTCCTTTAAATTTTCTTGGCAACAGCGCCACTGCACATTGGACTATCGCTGCTCAGGCATGCGTGTGGGTCGGCATACCCTTCCCCTGTAGGCTGAGGATTTACAAAGCCTCCGGAAATGGCGCATGCGGCCTTTGCCATGGCCCACGCGGCAGTTTTGGCGTGCGGAAAAACGTAGGGAGGCAGCGCCCGGCATGGGACCGATGGACACGCCCGACCCAAACCGCCTAATCATCAAAAATAATAGCTGCTTGCGACCGTAGCATATGCGCAAACAGGCGATTTGGCTTGAAATTTACCTGAAAGCGCCAGCTTCAGCGGCAAGAACGGCACTCTGCAGGCCGGGAAGGCTGAAAATTCGGCACCACCGGGTGATTTTCAGCATCATTCAGTGCTCTGGCGCTTATTGCACGGGCGCATGCAGCTATTTTATTCATAGCATCAGGCGGACACCAGCCGCCCATCGACCAGTTCGATGATGCGGTCGCAGCCCGCCGCCAGGCGCGGGTCGTGGGTGACGATCAGGCAGGCGCTGCCATGGTCGCGGTTGAATTCTCGCAGCAGGCTGAACACCTCGTCGGCCGACACGGTGTCGAGGTTGCCGGTCGGCTCGTCGGCCAGGATCAGGCGCGGCCGCAGCGACAGCGCCCGGGCAATCGCCACGCGCTGCTGCATGCCGCCCGACAGCTCGCCGGGCCGCTTGTATTCAGCGCCCTTCAGGCCGACGCGCGCCAGCAGTTCGCGCGCGTTGGCTTCAGCTTCAAGCGTGGCGGTGCCGTGGGCAATGATCGACGGCATCAGCACGTTTTCCAGCGCGGTAAAGGCCGGCAGTAGATGATGGAACTGGAACACGAAGCCGATGGTCGCGCCGCGCAGTTTCGTCAGGCCGGCATCGTCAAGTGACCCGGTGGGCTGGCCGGCGATTTCGAGCAGGCCCGAGGTCGGCCGCTCCAGCAGGCCGATGATGTTGAGCAGCGTGCTTTTGCCCGAACCCGACGGCCCCTTGAGCGCGACGAACTCGGCGCTCTGCAGCGCGATGGAAATGCCGTGCAGCACCTCGGTTTCAACATCGGTGCCGACGTTGTAGCTGCGGTGGATGTCGGCGAGGCGCAGGATGGGGTCTGGTGGGGTGGTCATGCGCTGGCTATTGTCAACGCTTGGGTCGCAGTACTTCAAGCGCATCGCCAGGAACTGCAACAGGTCAAAACCTGGATTTTCAAGCCTTGCAGGTCCGAAGGCTGAAATCAGCCCTTTCAGCTTTTTGAAACCGTCGGCTGGGTACCCTGCACCTGCGTGCCGGACAGGGTATTCCCCTAAAATTAACGCATGACTCTTCTGGACTCCCTGTATTCCCTGGCACCTTGGCACCTGCTGACCCGGCTTGGCGAAGCGCAAATCCTTTTGCCCGCCGCAGCGCTGACCATGCTTGCCTTGCTCGCGCGCGCCAGCACACGCAAGCTGGCCTTGATCTGGATGACGCTCATCATCCTGGCCACCGTCATCACCACCGCCAGCAAGGTTGCCTTCATCGGCTGGGGCATCGGCTGGGCCGACATCGACTTCACGGGCATATCGGGGCATGCGATGTTCGCCTCGGCAATCTACCCCGTGCTGATGGTCACTTTTTTCTCCGGCCGGTGGCGCGGCGCTCACCGGCTGTCGCTCGCGCTGGGCTGCGCACTGGCGCTGGTGGTGGGCCTGAGCCGAATCGAAGTGGGCGCGCATTCCTGGTCCGAAGTGCTGGCCGGATGGGCCGTCGGCGGCGCGGTGAGCGCCGTGGCGCTGGCGCTTTCCGAAACCTCGGCCATCGTGATTCGGCCCATCGTGCCGGTCCTGTTGTTGGCGTGGGTGGCGGTCATGCCTTTCAAACTGCATGCCTCCCCGACACATTCTTTCGTCATACGCCTGGCCGTGGCCATGTCCGGCAACGAGACGCCGTTCCAGCGCAGCGACCTGCTGCACCCGGCACGCCGCCAAAACGCCCTTGCGTGCTGATGGCGCATGGCCGGGCAAGTCAAACCCGGCTGACACCATTGCCATGGCTTGTTGCCCGCCTGCAATCGGGCCGCTGTTGAGGCCGCCAAAATCAGCCTGTGCCAGCAGTGCCGGTGCGCTCCAGCAGGCGGGTTTCAATATGTATGTCCAGCATGTTGCGTGACCACCCGTGCTGGATGGCACTTTGGGCATAAGCCAGGCGCTGCTGCTGATCTTTCAGCCGCGTCAGCAACACCAGGTTATGCCCCCAAGGCAATTGTCCAACAGCCTGTTGGACAATTGCGGCATCCGGCCAGGCCTGGGCAAAGGCACGCATGTACATCAGGTTGGCGCGGGAAAACCCCTTCATCTCGGGAAAGGCGGTGCGCAAATCATGTGCCAGCCGCTCGATCACCTTGGCGCCCCAGCCCTGCGCGCTCTAGCGCGCCAGAATGTCTTGCCCGATCTGCCAGTACAGCAGTACCAGTTCGCGATTGACCGCCAGCGTGGCGCGCTGCTGGGCGGTGTGGATACGGCCCTTCAGGTCAGCCAGCCAGTCGGCATAGCCGGCGGGGGGCGGGGTCAGGCTGTGCATCAAATAATTGAACCCGCAAGGGCAAACTGCTCGTCATCGGCAAGCGCGACAAGCACCTCCGGGTTCCTTTGCGCGATGGCGATCAGCGTTTTGGCCGCACCCGTGGGTTGTCGGCGCCCTTGCTCCCAACCCTGCAGCGTTCTGACCGACACGCCCAGCAGGACGGCGAACTGGGCCTGGGAAAAACCAGAGGCTTTGCGCGCAGCGATAACAGGGGAGTAAGCCAGCGAAGTCTTGCCATCGGTCATCTGGCGCACCGACTCGATCAATTCGGCTTCAAGGTCGCGGCTTGACTCCCACGCCTCCAGTTCGGCGTCAGTCATGGGCCTTGAGACTTTTTTCGATGGCATTTTTCAACTCCTTCAAGGTGGATGCCTTGAGCGTGTCCAGCTTGCTCTTGGCGTACATGATCAACAAAACAACTTCGCCGGCTTCGGTGCGGGTGAAATAGATCACCCGAACGCCGCCAGACTTGCCGGAGCCGGCACGGCTCCAGCGAACCTTGCGCACGCCGCCTGACTGGGCAACCACATCGCCCGCCTCATGGTTCACTGCAATGTAGGCACAGAACTCGCCGCGCTCTTCTTCTGTCCAGTAGTGGGGCCAAGTGCGCTGGAAAATGGGGGTTTCAACGACGGTCAACATGATAAATTATACGTCATTGGCGTATAAAGTCATGATGGAATTACCTCGTATGCAGTGCTGGGTTTCACAGTTTTTCGGGGATGTGTCGCCCGGCTACTTCTCAAGCCCGTATCGCCTGCACCGGGTCCATCCGCGCCGCACTGCGCGCCGGAATCGCTGCCGCCGCCAGCCCCACGCCGCAGGCCACCACCGACGCCAGCAGCACCAGCATAGGGTCGAGCTGCGCCGAAAACAGCGAGCTGCCGTCAGGACTTTTGAAGACGCGCGAAAACACCACCAGCAGGCCAAACGCCAGCGCCGAGCCGAGCACCGAGCCGGCCAGCCCGACCAGCCCGCCCTGCAGCAAAAACACGGTCATGATGCGGCGCCGCCCAGTGCCCATGGCCCGCAGGATGCCGATTTCGCGCTGCTTTTGCACCACGCTGACGACCAGCACGCTGGAAATGCCGAGCGCCACGATGATCACGACAAAACTGCGGATCAGGTTGTTCGACACCGTCTGGTTGCTTAGCGCGTTGAGCAGGCCGGAATTGGTCTGCATCCAGCTGTCCACCGTGAGATGGGTCTGGGCGCGCACGGCGTCGGCGACCTCGTTGGCGCCGAACAAATCCTTCACCGTCAGGTCGATGTTGGACACGCCGCCTGGCAGGTCGAGCAGCGTCTGCGCGAGCTTGAGCGTGACGAAGACCCAGCGCCGGTTCAGGTCCCGGTTGCCCATGTCGAACAGGCCGGTGATGTCCAGCGTTTCGCTGCGGCCGCTGGCGCTGGTCACGCGCAGCTTGTCGCCCACCGTTATGCCCAGGTCGCTGGCCAGGTCGGTGCCGATCAGGGCATGGGTGCCGGTCACGTCGAAGCGGCCGCGCGTCATGTAGTCGTCCATCTTCACCACGCGCCGGTAGGCGTCGGGCTGCACGCCGAGCAGGGCGACGCTCTTGTTGCTGTTGCCGCGCGATGCAAAGGCCGGGCCGCTGACCACGGGCGACACCGCCAGCACGCCGGGGGTGGCGGCGGCCAGGGCGGCGATGCGCTCCCACTGGTCCACCGAGCGCAGGCGCTGGTCGCGCGGCTGCACCACGGCGGCCACGGCGCGGTCGGCGCTGGGTGCGAGCACGCGCTGCGTGACTTCTTCCAGCGGGCGGATCACCACATGCGCCTGCGAGCCCAGCACGCGGTCGATGATGGTCGATTGCAGCTGGTTGATGAGCTGCGTCAAAAAGATGATGACCGCGACGCCGCCGGTCACGCCGGCCAGGATCAAGACGCTCTGCATGCGCCCTTCGCGCAAAAAGCGCAGCGCCACCAGCAGCTCGAACGGCATCCAGCGGGTCCAGGAACTCAGGGCGGGGCGGTGGCGCGAAAGCATGGTGTCCAGTCCGGAAAAAGGTCAGCGCGAAATGAAGGACGGCGTTTCCATGCCCTTGGCGGGCGCGAGCACCGGGCCGGGCCGCACGCGGTCGCCGGCAATGGCTTTTTCGGTTTGGGGAATCACCGCATCGCCTTCTTTCAAGCCGTCAAGGATTTCCACCGAACCGATGCCGCGCAGCCCCAGCTTGACGGGCACGCGCACCGCCACGCCGCCTTGCAGCGCCAGCACCCAGGGCGCTTCGCGGTCGGCGTCGCGCACCGCGCCCGAAGGCAGCACCAGCGCATCCTTTTTCAGGCCGCCGACCAGCTCGACCGACACCGTCATGTCGGGCCGCAGGAAGGGCGGCGGGTTCGGCACGGCGAGCCGAACCTCGACCGTGCCGCGCTGCGGATCGATGGCCGGGGCGATGTAGTTGAGCTGCGCGTCGAAGGACTGGCCGGGATAGGCATCGGCCACCGCCTTGGCGGGCATGCCGGGGGTGAGCAGTCGCAGGTTTTTTTCATCGACATTGGCGTCGATCCGCGTGCCGCCCTGCGCGGCCAGCGTCAACAGCACATGGCCAGGCTGGGCCATGGAGCCAGGCTCGACGTTGCGCGTCAGCACGATGGCATCGACCGGGCTGATGATGCGCAGGCGGGCCAGCCGCGCCTCGGCCACGCCGACCGCCGCCAGCGCCTGGTCGATGCGCGACACAGCCAGCGTGCGCTCGATGCCGCTGGGCTGGTTGGCCTGCGCCTGCACCCGGGCCGACTGCAGCGCGCTTCTGGCCGTGTCGAGTGCGCGCCGGGCATCGTCGAGCTTTTGCTGCGAAAAGAAGCCTTGCGCCACCAAGTCGCGGGCGCGCTGGTGCTCGCGCTCGGCAGCGGTGAACGCGGCTTCGGCCTGCACCACCGCCTGGCTGGCGACGGGCGCGGCCACCGTGGACTGCTGCAGGGCGCGGCCACGCGCTTCCCCCAAGGACGCGCGGGCCTGCTGCAAGGCGGCGCGGGCTTCGGCATCCGACAGACGCAGCAGCAGATCGCTGGCCTTGACGCGGTCGCCTTCGCGCACTCGTACGTCGAGCACGGTGGCGGTGACCTCGGCTCCAATGTCCATGCGCGCCGGGGCGTTGAGCCGCCCGGTGGCGACGACCGACTGGACGATGCCGGTGCGCGCCACCGCTACCTGCTGCACCGGCGTGCCGCGCCGGTTGGACACGACTGCGGCGGCGGCCAGGGCAAGCACCAGCACCGCGCCGATGCCCCATTTGACAAGAGGTTTCATAGCCGGCAAGCGTAGCAGTTGAACGGCCGCGCCAGGCTGTGCTGGGTCAAGGCGCGGCTGAAATGCGCCGCTGCCGGCCGTCGGCCGCTTTTTTATTACCTTTTAAGCATAAAAAATGCTGTTTGCGCAATCTCAGCGGGCATTAACAGCTATTAATTCAGTAGCACACAAGCATCATGCATTGAAGGCCATGATGCCGCGCCAAGCGCCTGCTGCTTCCTACGCGCCTTTGGCGGGCTTGCCGACAGGCGGCGGCGCCCAGGGCGTCTAGAGTGTGGCGAGTCATCTTTTTAACTGATTCACCGCCCATGACCTTTTCCCTTTCCGACGCACTGGTGCTGCTGGGCCGCTGGCTGCAAGCCGCTGGCTACCAGTTCACGACCGTCACGCCGGCCACGCATGCACGGGTCAATGCGCGCAGCGGCGCTGGCATGGCGCGCAGTCTGCGCGATGTGTTTGGCTGGAGCCGGCCATTTGCGCCCGGCTTGCTGCCCGTCAACGCGCTGGACTGGCTGAGCGGCGCCGGCCTGCTGGAGCAAAACGGCGAGCGGCTGCGCAGCAAAGTGCGTTTTTCCACGCTGGGCGGCCAGCTTTACGCGCATTCGGCCTATCCGACGGTGGAGGCGGATGCGGTGTTCTTCGGCCCCGACACCTACCGTTTCGTGTCGCTGATCCAGGCCGAGCTGGCGCGCCAGCCCTTGCGCCCGGGTGCGCGCATCCTGGACATCGGCTGCGGCGCCGGCCCTGGCGGCATCGCCGCGGCGCTGGCCAGCCCCGATTTCCAGCTGTTTCTGGGCGACATCAACCCGCAGGCGCTGGCGTTTGCCGGCGCCAATGCGCAACTGGCGGGCCTGGCGGATGTGCGCTTTGCGCAAAGCGACCTGTTTGCATCGCTGGAAGGCCGCTTCGATCTCATCGTCGCCAATCCGCCCTATATGGTCGATGCGGGCGAACGCGCCTACCGGCACGGCGGCGGCGCGCTGGGCAGCGGCCTGTCGGTGCGGATCGTGACGCAAAGCCTGGCGCATCTGGCACCGGGCGGGCGGCTGGTGCTGTACACCGGGGCGCCCATCGTCGAGGGCCGCGACCCCTTTCTGGACGAGGTGGCGTCGCTGCTTGAGCGCGCCGGCTGCCTTTTCAGCTACCGAGAGATCGATCCGGACGTGTTCGGCGAGGAGCTCGATGCCCCGACCTATGCCGATGCCGAACGCATCGCCGCCGTGGCGCTGGTGGCGACCCTGCCCGCCTGAAAGCGCTGGATTGCCCTGACGCCGCCGGTAGGAAAGCGCCCACGGGCAATAGGGCCGCGAACCTATAAAACGGCAGTGCTGTCTGGTCCAGACTCAAAGCTCTTCAACTTCAGAAAATATGAATGTTTGTTGCAGCTCATGAATGGACCTTGCCAGGCGACGCGGCCACCGGCCCTGTCGCATCGCCCAGGCGCATGGCGGCGCCCAACGACAGGACGCGTCAGCTTTATGACCGGCTGGCCGGCGGCCCGCCCGATGACAGCGCCAGAGGCGACGCCATTGCCTTTTTGCGCCAAGCATTGCACGCGGCGCAAGCCGACCAGACCGACCTCCCCGACTCGCGCGACGGCCTGGCCGCCTGGATGCATGAATCGGCGCAGCGCGCGGGCACCAGCTACCGCGAGTACCTTGAAGTGCGCAAGGCGGGTGCGCCGCGCCGGTATTTTCAGAACCGCGCCCATGCGCTGTACTTTTTGCGTGCCGTGGCGCCGACCAAGCTGGTCGATGGCGCCTGGCTGTTCGGCCTGCTGGCGCATGCGCAAAATCCGCGTTTCACCGACCTGATCGCCACGTATGTAGAGGAACTCGGCGAAGGCCGCGCCGACAAGAACCACGTGGTGCTCTACCGCAAGCTGCTGGAGCGCCATGGCCTGAATCCGCTGCACGGCCTGCCGGATGCGCTTTACACGCAGGGCGCGCTGCAGCTGGCGCTCGGATGGAACGCCGATGAATTCCTGCCCGAGCTCATCGGTTTCAACCTGGGTTATGAACAGCTGCCGCTGCATCTGTTGATCACCGCCTACGAATTGAACGAACTGGGCATTGACCCGTATTACTTCACCCTGCACATCACGGTGGACAACGCCGACAGCGGCCATGCGCAGCGGGCGGTGCAGGCAGTGCATGACACGCTGCCGCGCTTTGACAACAACGCCCATTTCTGGCGGCGCGTGCAAAGCGGCTGCAAGCTCAGCAATGCCGGCGTCGGCACGACCGAGGTGATTGCCGGCTTTGACATTCAGCGCGAAGTGGAAAACATCCTTTCGCGCAAGCGCATGTCAGGCCAGGGCGCGCATTCCGACTATTGCCGCGTGGCGGGGCGCAGCGTCAATGACTGGCTGGCGCAGCCTGACGGCATTCCGGCCTTTCTGGCGGCGCTGGAGCAGGCGGGCTGGATCAAGCGCAATGCACCGGCGCACGCAAGCCGCTTCTGGAAACTGCTGCAGGGCGACAAGGCAGAAATGTTCGGCGTGTTCAGCCCCTATGAACTGCAGGTCATCCACGACTGGATTCGCGGCAACGCCAGCGCCGACGGCCAGGCGCACGATGAACCGGCTCTGCTCTCCGGCCGACGACGCGCCAGCTTCCGTGCGCAGTCGCGACTGGCACTGCATCAGGCCGGTCCTTCCAATCCCGGCCACCTGAAAGGCCTTGACAGCTTGAAGGACGAAGCACCGGACCCCGACCTTCAGGCGCTGAAGGCCGAACTCGCCGCGAGCGTTGATGCTAAGGCGCATCGGCAATGGCTGGTCCGGGCCATGGCGCCCGACCTGCACTGGACGCCGGCAGGCCTGTACGCGACCCGCCGCTTCATGCAATTGGCAGCCTGAAGCATCCTTCTTTCCGGCCGGCGCGCCTGCGCGGGAATGACGGACGATTTTTTCTGGTCAGGGCGAAACTACCGCTAGCATTGCCCCATTTGTAAAACTGGAGCAATCAATGGGCATGCTGGACTGGACGGAAAAAAGCAGCGCGGTGCTGGGGCAAGGCGGCGTGATCGGGCCGGACGAACGGCTGCCCTGGCCGCAGACGGCTCTGATGGGCGTGCAGCACGTGATTGCGATGTTTGGCGCCACCGTGCTGGCGCCGCTGCTGATGGGCTTCGACCCCAACATCGCCATTTTGATGAGCGGCATCGGCACGCTGATTTTCTTTGTCGTCACCGGCGGCAAGGTGCCCAGCTATCTTGGGTCGAGCTTTGCCTTCATCGGCGTGGTGATTGCGGCGACGGGTTACGCCGGCAAGGGGCCAAACGCCAACATCGGCGTGGCGCTGGGCGGCATCATCGCCTGCGGCGCGGTGTATGCGGCCATTGGCGCGCTGGTGCAGCTGGTTGGCACGCGCTGGATCGAGCGGGTCATGCCGCCGGTGGTGACCGGCGCGGTGGTGGCGGTCATTGGCCTGAACCTGGCCGGCATCCCGATCAAGAACATGGCGGCCAGCAATTTTGATTCGTGGATGCAGGTCGTCACCTTCGTCAGCGTGGCGCTGGTGGCGGTGATGACGCGCGGCATGCTGCAGCGCCTCTTGATCCTGATCGGCTTGGTCATTTCGTCGCTGATCTATGCGCTGCTAACCAACGGTCTGGGCCTGGGCAAACCCATTGACCTGTCTGGCATCGCCAACGCCGACTGGTTCGGCCTGCCGGGCTTTGCCGCGCCGGTGTTCAGCGCCAATGCGATGCTGCTGATCGTTCCGGTGGTGGTGATTCTGGTGGCCGAGAATCTGGGTCACATCAAGGCGGTGACGGCCATGACCGGCAAGAACCTGGACATCTACATGGGCCGCGCCTTCATCGGCGACGGCATCGCGACCATGGTGTCGGGCAGCGCCGGCGGCACCGGCGTGACCACCTACGCCGAAAACATCGGCGTGATGGCGGCCACCAAGATCTACTCGACGGCGGTGTTCGTCTTTGCGGCGCTGGTTGCGGTGGTGCTGGGCTTCAGCCCCAAGTTCGGCGCGCTGATCCAGGCGATTCCGCTGCCGGTGATGGGCGGCGTGAGCATCGTGGTGTTCGGCCTGATCGCGGTCGCCGGCGCCAGGATCTGGGTCGTGAACAAGGTTGATTTCTCGGACAACAAGAATTTGCTGGTCGCTGCGATCACCCTGGTGCTGGGCACCGGCGATTTCACGCTGAAGTTCGGCCAGTTCGCGCTTGGCGGCATTGGCACCGCCACCTTCGGCGCGATTTTGCTGTACGCGCTGCTCGACCGCAGAAAGTAAGGGGGGAAGAGAAGGCGTGGCGCCAGCGTCAAACCGCCCGGCTATTTCCATCAAGGCACTTGGCCCCTGGCGCTATTTTGCTTCTTAATTTATAGCTGCTTGCGCATGCTGGTCGTGCGCAAACAACCTATTTAATGCTAAAAATGGCTTGACTCGATACGCGCTAGCAGGAAGCCTGCGGCTTGCCACGTGGCCTGTCCGGCGGGCTGTTTTGTCCGGCGCTTTGCGCCTGCTCCAGCGCGGCCTGGGCCGAGGCCAGTTGCTGCTCAAGTTCAACGCGCACCTGGATTTCTTCCTTCAGCGCATGGTTGACCTGTCCCAGCTTGTCGGCAGAGGCCTGGATGCGTTCTTCAAGCTCGTCGGTTTTCTGCAGGGCCTGCGCCACATCGCCAGTCTTGAGATGGTCTGGCACTTCTTGCTGCAGCACCGCATGGATCACGCACAATTCGGCCGCCGACTGGCAGACCGTTTCCTGGATGGCTTCGTTCTGGTCCAGCGCGCGTTCCAGCGACGTGGGCGTGAGAAGGGCGGTGGGGTGTTGTGACATGGTCAAGGCCTGCGCAAGTGCGCCCGTTGAAAACGGCAAAGCTTAGCAGAACCCTGCAAAAATAGGCCAATTCAGGCCTTGCCTGACAGACAGACAGACAGCAGCAAAATCGGAGCGCCCTTTTGAGCAGCGCTACTTCTCGACAGGCGCAAGGCGCCGCTTGTCCTCGGGCTCCGAACCGAGCAGCTTGCCAATCGCCGACCCGATGCGGGCGCCTATGGCTATGCCGACGCCCGGCAGCACCGCCGTTCCCACGGCCGCACCCGCCAGGGCGCTTGGGGGCACCGCTACCCGCACCTTGTCCACTGGGCCGCTGAGGGTCAAGGGAACGCCGACCACGCCATCGACCAGGTCCACCGCCAGTTCGGCGTCGATCTGCCGGTTGGCGACCCGCGCCTTGCCCGTGGCGCTGAGCGCGCCCGAACGCATTTTCAGGCCAGTGAAGGTCACCACCATGCCTTGCGGCGTGTTCTGCGTGTCGATCTGGCCGCTGATGGCGTCGAGCGGCGTGCTTCCGTCATGCTCGCGGCCCAGGCTGCGGATGGCCTTGCCCACGTCAAAGCGCAGCAGCGTCGCGGGGCCCACGCTGAACCTGGTGGTGGTGTGCAGCGACCAGGCGATGTCGACCAGATTGCTGCCCCTGGCCGACAGCGTGGTGTCGCCCGACAGCTTGCCTGCCACGACGGAGCGGCGGCCAAAGGCCTGCAGCGTGCTGACGATGTCGATGTGGCGCGGCTGCAGTTTTCCGGCCAGGCGCAGCCCGCCGTCGGCACCGGTTTGCAGTTGCATATCGCCATGGGCGGTGCCGCCGCCGACGGTGTTTTTCACCTCCCAGCGGTCGTCCTGCCCCTGGCGGGCAAGCGCCATTTCGGCCGGCGGGCTGGTGCCAGGGCGGCGAAGCGCGGCGGTGCGCGGCCGCCAGCCGGCGTCGAAATCGGCTTCGCCGTCGTACACCAGGCGAATGCCCCGGCGCGACACCCAGGTCACGTCGCGGAACTCGATGCGCGCCGGCGGCAGGCCGTCGAGCGTGAAGGTCTTTGCTTCTAGCGGCGCCGAGGCTGCCGGCGGACGGCCAAGCCCGCGCAGCGACAACTGCGGCAGCACCGCGCCCGCTACCAGCGCACGCTCGACCTTCAGCCGCCGCTGCCAGAGCGCGGACGTGTCCAGCCAGACGCTCAGGCGCTTGACTTCAATCGGCTGCGGCTGGCCGGTGGCCGCGTTTTCAATCACCACCGAAGGCGAAGGCAGCAGGCGCCAGTGCAGCGCGCCGATGCTGACCGGAACGCCCAGCGCCGCTTCGAGTTCGCCAGAGAGGCGCCGGGCCAGTTCTTCGCTTGAGGGAATCAGGCGGACCACCACCACGGCCAGCAGCACCAGCAAGCCCGCGAAGATGCCCGCGCCCAGCAGCCATCGGCGGGCGCGCGTCATGGGGGCGAAAGCAGCCATCGACATGATTGCCAGCTTAAAACCGGCCTGCCGTGCCTGCGGCGCGACAAACCGCCCATCGGCTGTAGGCGCCGACCTTATAGTGGCTTGCTTTACCGATCGGGAACCCTATGCGCATCTGGAAGCAGCCCATCTCTGTTGAATTGCTGACCGCGTCCAGCGCCGGCACCGCCGTCAGCCACCTGGGCATCGAGTTCCTCGAAGTCGGCGACAACTTCATCCGCGCCCGCGTGCCGGTCGATGCGCGCACCGTCCAGCCCTACGGCCTGCTGCACGGCGGCGTGTCGGTGGTGCTGGCCGAAACCCTGGGCTCGTGCGGCGCGGCCTATTGCGCGCTGCCCGGCCAGCGTGTCGTGGGTCTGGACATCAATGCCAACCACCTGTTGGGAACGACCGGCGGCTGGGTCACGGGCATCGCCCGGCCGGTGCACATCGGCCGCAGCACGCAGGTCTGGGCCATCGAGTTGACCAACGACGCCGGCGAGCTGACCTGCGTGTCGCGCATCACGATAGCGGTGCTGGCAGCGAAATGACCGGTTGAATCGGTGCTGGCCGGGCCGGGTCTAGCCAGCGCCAGCCTGAATTTTTACGTCATTTCAGGCTTTTGCGCAATCTAGGCGGGCGCAAGCAGCTATTGAATGCATAGCATTATGCGGTCCGGCCGGCTTCGGTGAGCCGCCCGCGCCAGAACGCGTCAGGGGGCCTGGCAAGCCAAGCCTTGAAACACGCCGGCCGCATGCGCCTGCTGGTCGGCATGGCAGGAGCTGCGCACCAGCGGAGCCGAGAAGGCCTGCACAAAGCTCATGGCATGGGCGGCATCTGCATAGGACGTGGTCAGTCATAACTTCCCTGCGTCATACCCGCGCAGGCTAGTATCCAGACACGTTTGAGCGTTTCAGCCCGTGGCGCTGGATTCCCGCCTGCGCGGGAATGACGGAACGTTATTGTTTGCCAGATCCTGGCGTTTGAAACGGAGGTTCGTCTGCCGGCCTGCCCCGGCGGCAGGCTACACCGCCACCACGGCGAGGTCCGGCTCGATCGTTCGCACCAGGTTCTCGATGGCGCCCAGCGTGCCGGAGATCGAGCTCGGGCAGCTGCCGCAGGCGCCCTGGTAGTGGATGCTGAGGTAGTTGCCGGACAGGCCGACCACATGCAGGTCGCCGCCGTCGGCTTGCAGCGACGGCCGGATGCGCTCATCGAGCAGCTCGCTGATGACTTCCAGCCGCGCCTGGTCCTCCTCGCTCATGTCGTCGATGGACGCGCGCGCGGCAAACACGGCAGCGGCCGACTGCGTGGCGGCGGCCGGCGCGGCGCGCAGCGGCACGGCAATCAGCCGCACCAGCTCGGGCCAGTCGGCGCCGCCGTCCTGCGTCACGGTGAGCCAGCGGTCCACGTAGAACACGTTGCTGACATGGGGAATAGCGAACAGCGACGACGCCAGCGCGTCGCCCTGGGCCTGTTCTGCGTTCTCGTAGGAATGCGAAACACCCCAGGTCAACGGCTCGTGGAGCGTGAACTTGACCGCGTTCGGGTTCGGGGTGTCGTCTATTTCGGCAATTTTCGGCATCTGAATCTCCTGGAAAACATCACGCTTCGGTGCTGGCCGTGTCCTGCGAATTGAAGGCGGCCTGCAGCGTGTGCCACGGCAAAATGGCGCATTTGACGCGGGTGGGCAGGTCGCGCACGCCGGCAAACACCGCCAGCCGCCCGATCTGGTTGGGCTGGCTCAGGTCGAGCTTGCCGGTGGCCATGGCCAGAAATTCCCGGGTCAGCGCCTGCGCCTGTTCGCGCGTCTTGCCCTTCACGGCCGCCGTCATCATCGAGGCCGACGCCTTGCAGATGGCGCAGGACTCGCCGTGGAAGGCGATCTGGTCCACGGTGTCGCCGTCCAGATTCAGCGCCACGCTGAGGTGGTCGCCGCACAGCGGGTTGTGGCCCTCGGCATGGTGACTCGGGTGTTCCAGCGTGCCGTAGTTGCGCGGCTTTTTGTTGTGGTCCAGGATGACTTCCTGGTAGAGCGCTTTGTAGTCGGCCATCACGCAAACACTTGTCGAACGCTGCGGATGCCGGCCACCAGCGCATCGACTTCGGCCATGCTGTTGTAGAACGCAAACGAGGCGCGCGTGGTGGCAGGCACCTTGAAGCGCGTCATCACCGGCTGCGCGCAATGGTGGCCGGTGCGCACCGCGATGCCGTCCTGGTTCAGCAGCGTGCCGACATCGTGCGGGTGGATGCCGTCCAGCGTGAAGGACAGCACCGCCGCCTTGTGGGTGGCCGTGCCGATGAGGCGCAGGCCGGGCAAATCGCCGAGCTGGCCGGTGGCGTACTGCAGCAGCGCGTGCTCGTGGCGGGCGATCGTGTCCATGCCGATGGCCGACAGGTAGTCGACCGCTGCGCCCAGCCCGATGGCGGCGGCAATCGGCGGCGTGCCGGCCTCGAACTTGTAGGGGATCGTGTTGTAGACGGTCTTCTCGAACGACACCGACAAAATCATGTCGCCGCCACCCTTGAAGGGCTGCATTTTTTCGAGCAGCGCGGCCTTGCCGTAAAGCACGCCAATGCCGGTCGGACCGCACAGCTTGTGGCCCGAAAAAGCGTAGAAGTCGCAGTCCAGATCCTGCACATCCACTGGCATGTGCGGCGCGGCCTGCGCGCCATCAACCAGCACCGGTACGCCGCGCTCGTGCGCCAGCGCAATCATCTGCTTGACCGGGTTGATGCTGCCCAGCGCGTTGGAAACATGGCTCACGCCGACCAGCTTGGTGCGCGCGTTGAACAGCGGCTCGAACTGCTCCAGGCACAGCTCGCCGGCATCGTTGATCGGCAGCACGCGGAGGATGGCGCCGGTTTCCTCGGCCAACATTTGCCATGGCACGATGTTGGAATGGTGCTCCAGCGTGGTCAGGATGATCTCGTCACCGGCCTTGATGAACTTGCGGCCGTAACCGTGCATGACCAGGTTGATGGCCTCGGTGGTACCGCTGGTGAAGATCACTTCGCGCTCGTCGGGCGCGTTGATGAAGCGCTGCAGCTTGACGCGCGCGTCCTCGTAGGCGGCGGTTGCCCGCTCAGACAGCGTGTGCACCGCGCGGTGGGTGTTGGCGTGCTCCGTGGTCTGGTAGCGCACCAGGCGGTCGATGACCTGCTGCGGCATCTGGCTCGATGCGGCGTTGTCGAGGTAGACCAGCGGCTTGCCTTCAACCGCTATCTGCAGGATGGGAAAGTCGGCGCGCACCCGCTCGACATCGAAGGCCGGCGCGAGCGCAGCGGGGGCCATGTCGGGTTGGCGGGCGTTCATGGCTGGCTGCCGGTTTGCGCCAGCATGCGCTGCTGCAGCTGGTGCTTGAGCGAGGGCACGGGAATGCGCTCGAGGATCTCGGCGCCGAACGCATAAGTCAGCAACTGGCGCGCGGCGCTCTCAGGCAGGCCGCGGCTCTGCAGGTAGAACACTTCTTCCGCTTCGAGCTGGCCAATGGTCGCGCCATGCGTGCATTTCACGTCGTCAGCAAAAATCTCCAGCTGCGGCTGGGTGTCGACCTGGGCCCGGCTGCTCAGCAGCAGATTGCGGCTGGACTGCGCGGAGTCGGTTCGCTGGGCGCCGGGGCGCACGATCACCTTGCCGTTGAAGACCGCATGCGCGCTGCCGTCGGCAATGCACTTGTGCAGCTGGCGGCTGGTGCCGTGCGGCTGGGCGTGGTCGATGCAGCTGTGGGTGTCGGCCAGCTGGCTGCCGGCCAGCAGCGCGAGGCCGTCGACCGCGCACTCGGCGCCCTCGCCCAGCACCACGCTCAGGTGGTAGCGCGACAGCTGCGCGCCCATCGCCACGCTGACCGACTGGTAGTTGGCCGAGCGCCCTACCGACACCGCGCAGTTGGCGATGTGAAACGCCTGCGGGCCGTCGCGCTGCACGCGGACATGCGTGAGCTGTGCCTGCTCGCCCAGCACGATTTCCGTCACCGGGTTGACCAGGTAGGCCGCATCCTGCAGCGTCACATAGTCTTCGATCAGCGTCACGCGGCTGCCGGCTTCAGCCAGCAGCAGGCAGCGCGGGTGGCTGAGCACGCCCGCCTGTGTGGCCACGAACAGCAGATGTACCGGCGCGGCCAAGGCCACATGGCGCGGCACCATCACGACCGCCACATCCTGCAAGAAAGCCGTGTTGAGCGCGGCAAACACGTTGTCGCCCAGCATCTGCCGGGCGCCCAGTTGCGCCTCAAGGGTCGCCGCATGGGTGCGCATGGCGGTTGGCAAGTCAGTCACCAGCACACCGCTCTCGGTGGCCGGGCTGGACAGCTGCGGCGCATAAACGCCATCGACAAACACCAGCCGGGTCGCGGCGTCGTCAAGGCCAAACGGTGCGATGTCGGCGGGCTGCAGCCGGGGAGCGGCGAGCACCGGCTGGAACGTCAGCCGGTGCAGCGGCGCCAGGCTGGTAAAGCGCCAGGCCTCGTCGCGCAGCGTCGGCATGGCGAGCGCGCCCAGGGCGGTCTGCGCCTGTTCGCGCAGCGCGTTGACGTGCGCCCAGGGGCTGGGCGCCAGCAGCGGCTGGCCGGCCAGCAGCGTGCCCAGGTGGTCCACCGTGGGCGAGCGAAGGGCGGTAATGCTGCTCATGCGCTGACCTCGTCGGCCCTCGCCGCACCCGCTGCGTCGTGCTCCGCGCTGACCCAGTCGTAGCCGCGTTTTTCAAGTTCCAGCGCGAGTTCCTTGCCGCCGGTCTTGATGATGCGGCCGGCCTCCATCACGTGGACGAAGTCGGGCACGATGTAGTTCAGCAGCCGCTGGTAGTGCGTCACCAGAATGACGGCGTTGTCCGGGTTGATCAGCTGGTTCACGCCCTGCGACACGATGCGCAGCGCATCAATGTCGAGTCCGGAATCGGTCTCGTCCAGAATCGCCAGGCGCGGCTCCAGCAGCGCCATCTGCAAGATTTCGTTGCGCTTTTTCTCGCCACCCGAAAAGCCCTCGTTCACGCTTCGGTCCAGAAAATCTGGGCTCATCTCGAGCAGCTTCATTTTTTCGCGCACAAAGTCGTCGAACTCCAGCGGGTCCAGCTCTTCCCGGCCGCGCTGGGCCTGCAGCGTGTTGTAGCTCAAGCGCAAAAACTGACTGTTGGCGACACCGGGTATTTCAATCGGGTACTGAAAGCCCAGAAACACACCGGCCAGGGCGCGCGCTTCGGGCGCCAGCGCCAGCAGGTCCTGGCCCTCAAACAGTACCCGTCCAGCGCTGACTTCATAGGCCGTGTGGCCGGCCAGCACTTTGGCAAAGGTGCTCTTGCCCGAGCCGTTGGGGCCCATGATGGCGTGCACTTCGCCGCGCCTGACCGTGAAGTCCAGGCCTTTGAGAATGTCAATGCCATTGACGCTGGCGCACAGGCCGCGTACCTCAAGTAAAACCGGGCTGTTGGGGTTGATCATCCGACCGCTCCTTCAAGTTTGAAGCCGAGCAGCTGGGTCGCTTCGACCGCGAACTCCATCGGCAATTGTTGAAAAACATCCTTGCAAAATCCATTGATGATCATGGACACGGCGGCTTCGGCGCTGATGCCGCGCTGGGCAAAATAGAACAGCTGGTCCTCGCCGATCTTGGAGGTCGAGGCCTCGTGCTCGACCTGGGCGGTCGGGTTGCGCACCTGGATGTAGGGAAAGGTGTGCGCACCCGATTTGTCGCCAATCAGCATCGAATCGCACTGCGAATAATTGCGCGCCCCGGTGGCCGTCGGCATCACCTTGACCAGGCCGCGGTAGCTGTTGCTCGACTGCCCGGCCGAGATGCCCTTGCTGACAATGGTGCTGCGCGTGTTCTTGCCCAGGTGGATCATCTTGGTGCCGGTGTCGGCCTGCTGGTGGTGGTTGGTCACCGCCACCGAATAGAACTCGCCGACCGAGTTGTCGCCGCGCAGAATCACCGACGGATACTTCCAGGTGATGGCCGAGCCGGTCTCGACCTGCGTCCAGGAAATGCGCGAGTTCACGCCTTTGGCCAGTCCGCGTTTGGTGACAAAGTTGTAGATGCCGCCGATGCCGTTTTCATCGCCCGCATACCAGTTCTGCACCGTCGAATACTTGATGTCTGCGTTGTCCAGCGCCACCAGTTCCACCACCGCCGCATGCAGCTGGTTGCTGCTGAAGGCGGGCGCGGTACAGCCTTCGAGGTAAGACACCGAAGCGCCCTCTTCGGCCACGATCAAGGTGCGCTCGAACTGGCCCGACTCCTCGGTGTTGATGCGAAAGTAGGTCGACAAGTCCATCGGGCACTTGACGCCCCTGGGAATGAAGCAGAACGAACCGTCGGTGAACACCGCCGAATTAAGGGCGGCGTAGTAGTTGTCGCCGGTGGGTACCACCGTGCCCAGGTACTTTTTCACCAACTCCGGGTGTTCCAGCACGGCCTCGGACATCGAGCAGAAAATGATGCCTGCCTCGGCCAACTTGGCTTTGTAGGTCGTGGCTACCGACACGCTGTCGAAAATTACATCGACCGCCACGCCGGCCAGCGCCATGCGCTCGTGCAATGGCACGCCGAGCTTTTCAAAGGTGCGCAGCAACTCGGGATCGACCTCGTCCATGCTGCTGAGCTTGGGCTTTTGTTTGGGCGCCGCGTAGTAGCTGATGGCCTGGAAGTCGATCTTCGGGTAATGCACGTTGGGCCAGGCCGGCTCGGTCATCAGCAACCAGGCCTGGTAGGCCTTGAGCCTGAAATCGAGCAGCCACGCGGGCTCGTTTTTCTTGGCCGAAATCATTCGGATGGTCTGCTCGCTCAAGCCCTTGGGCGCGACATCGGATTCGATGTTGGTGACAAACCCGTGCTTGTAGGGCTGGTTGACGAGTTGCTGCAGTAGTGCACTCATGATGTTCCTTCTGACTGGTGATATGGCTTGAAGAAAACGCGGGCGGCGGAACGTTGGCGTCGCTTACGTTTTGGCAAGACCTGCCTTTTTCTTGACATTGAAGCTTTCGCCGCAGCCGCATTGGCTGTCGACGTTGGGGTTGTCGAACTTGAAGCTTTGCTTGAGGCCGTCGGTGACGAAGTCGATGCGCGAGCCGTCGAGGTACTCAAGGCTGGCGGCATCGACCACGATGCGCGCGCCATACGACTCGAAGCTGTGGTCGTTCGGGCCGACCTCGTCGATCAGGTCAAAGGTATGCGCCAGGCCGGTGCAGCCTACCTTTTTGACGCCGATGCGCAGGGCAATGCCCTGGCCGCGTTTTTCAAGCTGGCGCTGGATCTGCAGCGCTGCGTTTTCAGTCAATGTCATGGTCATGGGTCTGATTCCTGGGTTGCTGCCAAGCCGCTGTCAGCGACCGCCTGGCTGGTCCTTTCGGGAGGGATGTCCCTGATGGAAAAGGGGATACCTGACTTATTTAGTCAACTATAAATATCTTGACAAAATTAGTCAACTATCAGCCCTTTGCCATTGGCGCGTGAAGGGACTTGGCGTGGCCAGGCGCTCGGGGGCGTGGCGTGCGGGGATCTTCTTGGGCTGGGGCGGCGGGCTTGGTTGGCACTGCTCAATTGCTATTTTTTTAATAGCTACTTGTGTACGTCAATATTGCGCTGGAGGCCTGAAAGGCTTGAGAATGTAGCGGTTTGGGTGGTGGCTTGTTTGGTCGCGTGCTGGCTTGTCGGGAGGTGAGCTGGCCAGGCAAGCCCCGGCCAGCCAAACTACGAAATGCCAACGCAAGCACCCAAAAAGCATCCAATCACATCAAGGGTTTACCCTTATCGATGGCCGACGGACTGATAAAATCCGCGCACCCATGGCGCTGCCGCGCTGTCTTAACACCCCCGGAGCCGCCCTGATGTCTTTCGCCGACCGCGTACAGAACCCCGCCCTGCAAACCAAGATCATGTCGGCCGACGAGGCCGCCGCCTTGATCCCGGCCGGCGCGCATGTCGGCATGAGCGGCTTCACCGGCGCGGGCTACCCCAAGTCGGTGCCGCAGGCGCTGGCCAAGCGCATTGAAAAGCTGCATGCCGCCGGCGAGGAATTCCGCATCGGCCTGTGGACCGGCGCCTCGACCGCGCCCGAACTCGATGGCGCGCTAGCCAAGGTCCACGGCATCGAGATGCGCCTGCCCTACCAGTCAGACCCGACCTGCCGCCGCCAGATTAACGCGGGTGAAATGCAATACACCGACATGCACCTGTCCAACGTGGCGCAGTTCGTCTGGTTCGGCTTTCTGGGCAAGCTCGACGTGGCGGTGGTCGAAGTCGCCGGCATCCTGCCCGACGGGCGGCTGATTCCGTCGTCATCGGTTGGCAACAACAAGACCTGGCTGGACCAGGCCGACAAGATTATCCTGGAAGTCAACACCCTGCAGAACGCCGGCCTCGAAGGCATGCACGACATCTACTACGGCACCCGCCTGCCGCCGAACCGCATGCCGATTCCGCTGACCGGCCCCGGCGACCGCATCGGCCAGCCCTACCTGACGTGCGACCTGAGCAAGGTGATTGCCGTGGTGCCGACGCGCCAGCCGGACCGCAACTCGGCCTTTGCCGCGCCCGATGAAAACTCGCGGCGCATCGCCAGCCACATCATTGAATTTTTGCAGCAGGAGGTGAAACTCGGCCGCCTGCCGGCCGAATTGCTGCCGCTGCAATCGGGCGTGGGCAACATCGCCAATGCCGTGCTGGCCGGCCTGAACGACGGGCCGTTCACCGGCCTGTCGGCCTACACCGAGGTGCTGCAGGACGGCATGCTGGACATGCTGCGCTCGGGCACGCTGGCGATGGCGTCGGCCACCGCGCTGTCGTTCAGCCCCGACGCGCTGGCCGACTTCAATGCCAACATCGATTTTTACCGCGAGCGCATCGTGCTGCGCCCACAGGAAATCAGCAACCATCCGGAAGTGGTGCGCCGCCTGGGCGTGATCGCGATGAACGCGATGATCGAGGCCGACATCTACGGCAACGTCAACTCCACGCATGTCATGGGGTCGAGCATCATGAACGGCATCGGCGGCTCGGGCGACTTTGCGCGCAATGCTTATTTGTCGTTCTTCATGACGCCGTCGGTCGCCAAGAACGGCTCGATTTCCTGCATTGTGCCGATGGCCTCGCATGTGGACCACACCGAGCATGACGTGGAAATCATCGTTACCGAGCAGGGCCTGGCCGATTTGCGCGGCCTGTCGCCGACGCAGCGGGCGCGGCTGATCATTGAAAAATGCGCGCATCCCGATTTCCGCCCTGCCCTGCGCGACTACTTTGAGCGCTCGCTGCATGGCGCCTCGGGCAAGCACACGCCGCATTTGCTCGATGAAGCGCTGTCCTGGCATGCGCGCTACCTCCAGACGGGCGACATGCTGCCCGTCACGGCCTCGCACGAGCCGGTGCACCTGGTCTGACGCCTGCGGGAAGCCTGCGCCTGACCCGGCCTCGGGATTTCAAGCCTTTCAGGCCGTCTACGCATACCCGGTATGCGCTTCCAGCTATTTTTTCAATAGCAACCAGGCGCAGCGGCGCCGGGCTCAGGACGGGGTTTGCGCCTCTGCCGCGTCGTCCTGCGCCATGCGCGCCATGCGCTCGCTTTTCCAGCACACGTCGTCGCCGCCGTTCATCCGGTTGAGCACGCGCGACAGCACGAACAGCAGGTCGCTCAGGCGGTTCAGGTACTGGCGCGGCGTGTCTTTCAGCGCGTCCTGCTGGCCCAGGGCGACCACGGCGCGCTCGGCGCGGCGGGCGACGGTGCGGCAGACATGGGCCAGCGACGCGGCCCGGCTGCCGGCAGGCAGGATGAATTCGGCCAGGCGCGGCAACTGGGCGTTGTAAGTTTCCAGCGCCTCGTCCAGCTGCAGCAAGGCTTCCGGCTTGAGCAGCTCGAAGCCCGGAATCGACAGCTCGCCGCCCAGGTTGAACAGCTGGTGCTGCACCTCGACCAGCACCTCGCGCACGTCAGCGGGCATGTCTTCGCACAGCAGCACGCCGATGTTCGAATTCAGCTCGTCCACGTCGCCCATGGCGTGAACCCGCCGGCTGTCCTTGGAAACGCGGGTGTTGTCGCCTAGTCCGGTGGTGCCGTTGTCGCCGGTGCGGGTCGCGATTTGTGAAAGTCTGTTGGCCATGGGAGTGATGTGCGCTGAAGGCGCAGTGGGTTGAAAAAGGTTGATGGGGCAAGCCCGCAAGCTTATCAAGCTTCGGCGCGGCCAGCGCGGCGACGGCCTTGCCGGCCTCATGCCATCCGGCCCGACGCGCAAAGCATTGCAGGTCGTAAACTTCAGTTTCCCCCTCAAGAGACAAGCCATGAACGCACCGCTGCCCCACCACCTGCTGCCCGAAATTGCCCAGCGCGAAACCCCGCAAGCGCTGATAGCCGCGCTGAAAACCCGCTTCGCCGAACGCTGCTCGACCGCGCTCGTCATACGCGAGCAGCACGGCCGCGACGAGTCCTCCTTCGCTTCGCCGCCGCCGGCCGCCGTGGTGTTTGCCGAAAGCACGCAGGACGTGCTTGATGCGGTGACCCTGGCCAGCCAGTACAACGTGCCGGTGATTCCGTTTGGCGTCGGCACCTCCCTCGAAGGCCATCTGCTGGCCGTTCAGGGCGGCATCAGCATCGACGTGAGCCGCATGAACAAGGTGCTGGCCATCCACGCCGAAGACCTGACGGTGACGGTGCAGCCTGGCGTGACGCGCAAGCAGCTGAATGAAGACATCAAGAGCACCGGCCTGTTCTTTCCCATCGACCCCGGCGCCGACGCGACGCTGGGCGGCATGAGCGCGACCCGCGCCAGTGGCACCAACGCCGTGCGCTATGGCACCATGCGCGAGAACGTGCTGGCGCTTGAAGTCGTCACCGCCAGCGGCAGCGTCATCCGCACCGGCACCCGCGCCAAGAAGTCCGCCGCCGGCTACGACCTGACGCGCCTGATGGTCGGCAGCGAAGGCACGCTGGGCGTGATCACCGAGGTCACGGTCAAGCTCTATCCGCTGCCCGAGGCGATTTCGGCGGCGATCTGCTCGTTCCCTAGCATCGAGGCGGCGGTGCGCACGACCATCGAGATCATCCAGCTGGGCGTGCCGATTGCGCGCGTCGAGCTGATCGACGCCAACACCGTGCGCATGGTCAACGCCCACAGCAAGCTCGGCCTGCGCGAGGAAGCCATGCTGCTGATGGAGTTCCACGGCACGCCGGGCAGCGTGAAGGAGCAGGCCGAGCTGGTGCAGGAACTGGCCAGCGGCCAGGGCGGCAATGCCTTTGAATGGGCCAGCACGCCCGAGGAGCGCACCCGGCTGTGGACGGCGCGGCACAACGCCTACTTTGCCGCCATCCAGAGCAGGCCCGGCTGCCGGGCGATTTCGACCGACACCTGCGTGCCGATTTCGCGCCTGGCCGACTGCCTGCTCGAATCGGTGGCTGAGGCCGATGCCAGCGGCATTCCCTACTTTCTGGTCGGCCATGTCGGCGACGGCAATTTCCATTTCGGCTACCTGATCGACCCGGACAGCGCCGCCGAGCGCGACGCCGCCGAAGACCTGAACCACAAGTTGGTGGCGCGGGCGCTGCGGCTGGAAGGCACCTGTACCGGCGAGCACGGCATCGGCCTGGGCAAGATGGACTTTTTGCTGAGCGAGACCGGCGGCGGCGCGGTGGACATGATGCGCAGCATCAAGCGCGCGCTCGACCCGAAGAACATCATGAATCCAGGCAAGATTTTTTCACTTTGACCGCATTTCCTGCCGCAACCCTGCGCAACTCCTGCAGCGGCTGACGGCGGGCTGGCCGGTTCAGACAGCGGCCAGGTTCGCGCTCAATCGGTCAGGGCGTTGCGGCCAAAAGCGGCCCCGCATCAGGCGCCGTGCCATCCGCCAGCCCCAGCAGAGTGCCCACATGGCGGGTTTCAGGCAGCACGTAAACGACGGCGGGCTTTTGCCCGAACACCGGCTTGACGAACGCGTCGTAAAAATCCGCAGGCACGTTGACGCAGCCGTAGGAGATTCGGTTGTCGGCGGCCGTCGGCGTTGCCAGGCGTTCCAGCCGGCGGTCGGCCTTATGGCTGGCGCGCACACGGTGCATCGAGACGGCCGCTTCGTAGTCGATCCAGACAATGTCCTCGCCCTGCAGGTTGCGGCCCGGTTCGGTCACGAAGCGGCCTGCCGGCGTGGTGCGTTCAGCAGGCCGGATGTCAGCCAGCTTGCGCGTGCCGATGCCGGGTGCCGAGTCGTCCCCCACGGCCAGCCCCAGCAGCACCGGCGACGAACCGAGCGGGCTGCCGGCCGCGTCAAAGACATGCAGCATGGCGGCCTTTTTGTCGATGACCGCAAACGGCATGCCTTGGTGATCGCCCTTGGCGCGAATCCACGCTGTCACGCGTGGCACGTCTTGTCCTGCAGCAAGCGGCTGCGGCTGAATATTTTTCGCGGCCAGGACCGCTGGGGTGGTCGCCCGCGAGGGCTGCGGCATGCCCAGCAGCGCCGCCAGCCCCCCGAAAAGCAACGCGCCCGCCAGCGTGCGCGGAGAGAGGGAAAAACGGGTTTTCGGCGGCGAAGCAAGAGGCCAGGCATTCATGGATGGGATGGTAAGGCATTGCCGTAATGTCGGAAACCTGGCGTGCAAAATTAGCGGCCCTCTCCTACGACGCCATACGGCCACCTCTGAAACGCGATCAAAGCCGTGCTTTTTATAGTTTACCCAGCTTGCAATTGAAGCTTATCGAAGACACGCCATGCGTGTTGGCCACAAACTTTTTCAGAAGGACAGGACCATGAAACATCACATCAGATCAATTTCCCTGGGGGCTTTGGTGGCACTTGCGGCAGCCAGCGTCTCAGCCCAGACGGCGGCGCCGGCAGCCGGCGCGTCAGCGCCCGCCACGGTGGGCGTGACACCGCAGGAAGCGGCGACGGCCAACCAGCAGGCCGTGCCGCGCAGCGATACGGCGACCGTGGTGCGTACTGCGCCGGCGCCCACACAGCGTGCCAGTGATGCCATGAGCGGCAACACCACCAGAGCCCCTGCCGGCAGCACCGGGGGCACGGCGGCCATGAACAACACGACAGGCAACGCAGGCATGGGAACAACCCGTGCAGCCCGCGCCGACCGCAACTGATTGCTGTCAGTCTTTTTGTTTTTTTAAGTTGATAAAAGGAGATCGTCATGAACATGAACCCTAACGCCACCCCTTATACCGGCAGCACCGCAACTTCCACCACGGGAAGCGGCAACATGGTGACAGGCCTGTTTCCTGACCGCGCCAGCGCCGAAGCGGCCTACAACGCGGCCCAGACGCGCGGCTATTCAAAAGACGATGTCAATCTGGTGATGTCGGACGACACGCGCAAGCTCCACTTTGCCGACGGCAGCACCATGGGCAAGGAAACCGAACTGGGCAACAAGGCCGCTGAAGGCGCCGGCATCGGCGGCGCCATCGGCGGCACCATCGGCGCCATCCTGGCAGGCATTGCCGCCGTTGGCACAAGCATCGCCCTGCCCGGCCTGGGTCTGGTCATTGCAGGCCCCCTGGCTGCCGCTGCGGCTGGCGCCGGTGCCGGCGCTGCGAGCGGTGGCCTGCTGGGCGCCCTGATCGGCTGGAACATTCCTGAAGAGCGCGTCAAGGAATACGAAGAAGGCGTCAAGAACGGCGGCATCTTGATGGGTCTGCGGACCCGCAATGACGAGGATGCGCTGCACGTTGAAGACGAGTGGAAGCGTACCGGCGGCCAGCATATCTATCGCTAAGCATTGGCGGCACCGGCAAGCTCCGCAGGGGCTTGTCAAACGGCTGTAAAAGCGGCGTTCCAGTTCTGGAACGCCGCTTTTCTTTTGTATTTTTTAAAAGAATGGCAGCCCACTGCCGCTGCCAGGCCGGGGACGGGTCGGCTGAGTGTTCCGTCACGCAACCAGCCGCAGGGCTTCAGGCAGCGTGCGTATAGGGTTGCCAGTTGGCCGGATGCTGGCCCAGGCGGTCGCCGACAATCTGCAGCACCGCCGGATTCCAGCCCATGCCGATGTGGCTGCCATTGATCTCGATGTCCTGCACCTGCCTGGCGGGCCGTGCATGGCGGCAGGTTTCCCAAGCCACCACGCCGTCGGAGCGGCTGTAGATCGAGGTCGTGGGCAGCGGCGGCGGCGTGCGCAGGCGCTGGCTCAGCGCCGGATCGATGGCCGCCGACGTGCCGCTGAGCATGCGGAACAGCCAGCCGACATTGGTATGGTCAGCTTCGGCATTGAACGGCGTGCCGATGGTGATGACCTGCCGCACCTGCGGCGCCAGCAACTTTCCGACTTCACGGGCATACAGCCCGCCCAGGCTCCAGCCGATCAAGGTAGCCTTGTCCTGGTGCTCGCCGAGCACATCGGCCGTGTGCGCGGCCAGGTCTTCAAGCCAGCGGTCCAGGTCGCCCTTGGGGCCGGTGTTGAAACCCCGGCCCCAGTCCAGCATGCTGTAGCCGAGGGATTCGCAGTAGTCGCTCAGCGGGGCAATGGCCGAGCTGTCGGTAGCCAAGCCAGGAAAGATGATGACCGGGTGTCCGTCGCCTGCGGGAACCATCTTCCTTTGACTGACATCGTTGACCTTGAAAGCGAGAAATTCCAGCGCGGCGCGCCACGGTTCGGTTCCCAGAAGGCGCAGGGACGGGCGGCAGATTTCAAGGCTGGCGGTAGAAGGCATGACATGAAGGGCATGGGCCAAAAGTTTCGAATACCTTCATGGTCAGGCCTGCGACAGCTTAAAAAAAACGGGAATTAGCCCCAGACAGCGTAGGAAAAACGCCAGCCCGCCTGCCATACCGTCAGCCCTGGCGCTGTCAGTCTGCCGTGAATATCGCGTTATTGCGCTGGGCAATAACGCGGTAACCCGGTTACTGAAACTTTGTTACGGAGCACATGAATGGCGCATCCCGCCAATCGTCAGGCAGTACGGCGCAGGCGCTCGATCAGCCCGTTGATCTCGTCGAGCGACGAAAACTGGATGGCCAACTCGCCAACGGCCTCGCGCTTGCCGTTGCGCTTGACCTGCTTCTTGATGCGGACATCGACATCGGCCATCAGCAGGTCGGCAAGTTCCTCTTCAACCCGCAGGGTGTCGCGCGCCTTTTCAGGACTGGCCTTGTTCGGCGTCAGCGAAAACTCGCTGCCGAGTTTCTTGACCAGGCTTTCGGCCTCGCGCACCGACAGCTTGCGGGCGGTGATCTGGTTGGCAGCGGTGATCTGCGTGGCCCGGTCCAGCGCCAGCAGCGCCCGCGCATGGCCCATGTCCAGGTCGCCGGCCATCAGCATGGCCTGCACCGGATCGGCCAGGTTTAAGAGGCGCAGCAGGTTGGACGCGGCGCTGCGCGAGCGGCCCACGGCCTGCGCCGCCAGTTCGTGCGTCATGCCGAACTCCTTCACCAGGCGCTGCAGGCCCTGCGCTTCCTCCAGCGGGTTGAGGTCTTCGCGCTGGATGTTCTCGATCAGCGACATGGCCGCCGCCGACTCGTCGGGCACGTCGCGGATCAGCACCGGCAGGCTGTCCAGCCCGGCCAGCCGCGCCGCCCGGAAGCGCCGTTCACCGGCAATGATCTCGTACTTGCCGCTGTTGCTGCCGCCCTTGAGGCGGCGCACCAGGATGGGCTGCATGATGCCCTGCACCTTGATCGATTCGGCCAGCTCGTACAGCGCGCCCTCGTCCATGCGGGTGCGCGGCTGGTACTGGCCCGGCACCAGGTCGTCGAGCAGCAGCGAAGCCGGCAGGCCCGGGCTGCTGGCCGCGCTCAGGGCTTGGGCAGCCTCGGGCGAGTCATCGACCTTGGGGCCGAGCAGCGCTTCGAGTCCGCGACCCAGCCCTTTTTGTTTTTTGGTGACCATGGCGTTGTCTTGTCTTTCTTTGAATCGGTATGAACGGTGGCGCGGTCGGGTCGCGCTCAGGCGGAAGTATCACGCATCAGCTGCTGCAATTGTTCATGGGCTTCAGGCCAGTCGCCCAGGCCGCTTTCGGCGTTCAGGTGGCCACATGCGCCGGCATCGACAAGGTCGGCGCCCCAGGCCGAGGCAAACTGCCGGGCGCGCGCCGGGCTGCAGAACGGGTCGTTGCTGCTGGCGAACAGCACCGCATCGAAGGGCAGTTTCCCCAATGCAACCGGTGACCAGCTGGGCAGCAGCGCGCGCACATCGTCGCGCTCGACATCGGGTGGCGCGACCAGCAGCGCGGCCTTCACGCGATGGGTGTTGCGGCTGTGCGCGGCCCAGGCGGCCACATGCTGGCAACCCAGGCTGTGCGCGACCAGCACGGCCGGCCCATCCCGTTCGATATCGCACGACAGCAGCACATCCTCAAGCCGCGCAATCCAGTCGCCCCGCAGCGGGCGCATCCAGTCGTGCTGCTCGACCCGGGTGTAGCCGTGCAGGCGCTCCCAGCGGCTTTGCCAGTGGTCTGGGCCGCTGCCTTGCCAGCCGGGAAGAATCAGGACATTGGAGGGTTTCATGGCGTCAGTCAGGCATTCAGTGCAAAAAACTCGGAAAACTTCAATTTGCTATGCTTTTAATAGCTATTAATGCACGTCGGATATGCGCAAATCACTGTTTTAACCCCTAAATCGGGTTTAGACCTACAGAATGCGCCCGACCATCTCCTGCGCAAAGGCCACGAAGGCCTGCGCGCCCTTGGACGACGGGTCGAAAATCACGCCGGGCAGGCCGTAGCTCGGCGCCTCGGCCAGGCGGACATTGCGCGGAATCACGGTGTTGAACACCTTGTCGCCAAAGTGCCCCTTGAGCTGCTCGCTGACCTGCTGCTGCAGCGTGATGCGCGGGTCGAACATGACGCGCAGCAGGCCGATGATCTGCAAGTCCTTGTTCAGGTTGGCATGCACCTGCTTGATGGTGTTGACCAGGTCGGTCACGCCTTCGAGCGCGAAGTATTCGCACTGCATCGGAACGATCACGCCATGCGCCGCGCACAGGCCGTTGAGCGTCAGCATCGACAGCGACGGCGGGCAGTCGATCAGGATGAAGTCGTAGTCCTTGTCCACCTTGGCCAGTGCCTGCTTCAGGCGCTTCTCGCGCCGCTCCAGTGCCACCAGTTCGATCTCCGCACCAGAAAGTTCGCGGTTGGCACCCAGCACGTCGTAGCCGCATTTCTCACTGTGAACGCGTGCATCGACAATCGAGGCCGCTTCAAGCAGCACGTCGTACACCGTCATCTCCAGCTTGCGCTTGTCCACGCCCGAGCCCATGGTGGCATTGCCCTGCGGGTCCAGGTCCACCATCAGCACCCGCTGTCCGACCTGGACCAGTCCGGCGGCCAGGTTGACGGTGGTGGTGGTCTTGCCCACGCCGCCCTTTTGGTTGGCAATACAGAATATTTTGGCCATAGCGTCTTGTTGAGTTGTCGTTCCGTTGAGGGAATCGAGGATTGCAGTGTTCGATTTACCGTGAGAGGGCCAGCTTGATGCCAAAGGCGATCAGAAACAGGCCGGCAGCCTTTTCAAGCGTCATTGATATTTTGGGATTGGCCCGGATGCGCGCCGCCAGTTTCCAGGTCAGCAGCACGGCCGTCAGGCCATAAAGAAATGTCAGCGCGGCGATGGTCACGGCCATCACGCCAAAGGTCTTGAAGCCCTGATGCTGCGCCGGATCGACGAACAGCGGAAAGAAGGCCAGGTAAAACACGATGGCCTTGGGGTTGAGCAGCGTGATCAACAGCGCCTGGCGAAAATAGTGGCGCGGCTTGATCTGCAGGATGGGCGCCGCGCCAGGCTTGGCCAGCAGCATCTTCAAACCCAGCCAGGCCAGGTAAAGCGCGCCCAGCCATTGAACGGCGTGAAAAGCAGCAGGATAGGCCGCCATCAGCGCCGAAACGCCCGCCACGGCCGCCCAGAGCAGCACCTGGTCGCCAGCAATCACGCCCAGGGTAGCGCCCATGCCGCCGGCAATGCCGCCCTTGCCGGTCGAGGTGATCAACGCCAGGTTGCCGGGACCGGGAATGGCCAGAAAGACCAGGATGGCAACAACAAAAGCGCCATAGTCGGCAACACCAACAAACGAAGCCGGCATGGAAGGTTCCAGTAGTAGAGACCCTGAGTTTACGACACGGGCCGCAGCCAGAGGAGGCAGCGCTCGGCATCCAGGCCAGGAACCTTCAATTGTTCCACGTGAAACATTGCAATGTTTTTGGACAATGCCAGCAACTCATCGGATGGATGCTTGCCCTTCATCGCCATCCACACGCCCTGAGGCACCAGCGCGCCCATTGACCAGTTCGTAAAATCTGCCAGCGACGCAAACGCCCGCGAGCAGATTATGTCGAAGGGCTCGGTGATGCTTTCGACCCGCGCATGCAGTCCGGCAAGATTCGGCAACTTCAAGGCAAGCGCCGCCTGCTTGATGAAGGCCGCCTTTTTGGCGACGGTGTCCACACAGGTCACGTTAACGGCCGGACAGCAAATCGCAATCACAACGCCCGGCAGGCCCGCACCCGAGCCCACATCGAGCAAGCGGCTGCCCTGCTCCAGCCCGGCCCCCAGCAGATAGCGCTGCAAGGCGGGCACCACCGACAGGCTGTCGAGCAAATGATGCGTCATCATTTCCGCCGGATCGCGCACCGAGGTCAGGTTATAGACCTGCGTCCATTTTCCAATCATGGCTTGGTAGTTCAGCAACTGGCTGATTTGCGGCTCGCTCAATTTCAGTTGCAGCGCCGCAAGTCCTACCAGCAAAGTGGCGCGCAAATCTTTTTCCAGAGCTGCCATCAGACTTCCGCCTGCTTGATGGGCTTCAGAGGAACCGTGTTCTTCCAAAGGTTTTTCTTCAAGTGCACCAGCAACAGCGAAATGGTGGCCGGCGTGATGCCCTGGATGCGCGATGCGAGGCCGAGGGTTTCGGGCCGGTGCTTGGACAGCGTTTGCCGCGCTTCAAAACTCAATGCCGAGACCTGCAGGTAATCCAGATCGCCTGGGAGCTTGAGATTTTCGTACTGCGCGGCGCGTTCAACCTCGACCTTTTGCAGGTCGATATAGCCGGCGTATTTGGCGGTGATTTCGATCTGCTCGATCACGCTTTTTATCAAATCTGCCGGCAATGCGTCACTCGTTGATGTTTCACGTGAAACATCAACATATTCCGACGGGATTTCTGGGTTGGCATATTTTCCGCCATCAAGCGACATCAGCCCGGCGTAATTCACGTCGGGGCGGCGCAGCAGATCGGCCAGGTTGTATTCGCGCTCGATCGCCTTGCCCAGCACACGCTCGGCTTCGCTGGCGGGCAGGTTGTTCGGATTGATCCAGAGCGAACGCAGGCGCTGTGTTTCACGTGAAACAATATCGCGCTTGCGGTTGAAGGCGTCCCAGCGGGCGTCATCGACCAGACCCAGTTCGCGGCCTTTTTCGGTCAAGCGCATGTCGGCGTTGTCTTCTCGCAGCATCAGGCGAAACTCGGCGCGGCTGGTGAACATGCGGTAGGGTTCGGTCACGCCCTTGGTGATCAGGTCATCGACCAGCACACCCAGATAGGCTTCATCGCGCTTGGGCAGCCAGGCTTCCTTGCCCTGGCATTGCAGGGCGGCATTGATGCCGGCGAACATGCCTTGCGCAGCGGCTTCCTCGTAGCCGGTCGTGCCGTTGATTTGGCCGGCAAAAAACAGGCCGGCAATGGCGCGGGTTTCAAACGTCGTCTTGAGCGCGCGCGGATCAAAGTAGTCGTATTCAATCGCATAGCCGGGCCGCAGGATGTGCGCGTTTTCCATGCCCGCCATCGAACGCACCAGCGCGTACTGGATGTCGAAGGGCAGGCTGGTCGAGATGCCGTTGGGGTAGATCTCATGCGTCGTCAAGCCTTCGGGCTCCAGGAAAATCTGGTGGCTGTCCTTGCCGGCAAAGCGGTTGATCTTGTCTTCCACGCTCGGGCAGTAGCGCGGCCCGACGCCGTCGATCTTCCCGGTGAACATCGGGCTGCGGTCAAAGCCGGAGCGGATGATGTCGTGCGTGCGCTCGTTGGTATGCGTGATCCAGCAGGGCATCTGCCTCGGATGCGGGATATTGCCGCCCATGAAGCTGAACACCGGCACCGGCCCGGGCGCGCCGCCCGGCATGCCGTCGCCCGGCTGGACGCCGCACTTGCTGAAGTCGATTGAGCGGCCGTCGATGCGCGGCGGCGTGCCGGTTTTCAGCCGGCCTTGAGGTAGCTTGAGTTCCTTGAGGCGCGCACTCAGCGATACGGCAGGCGGGTCGCCGGCGCGGCCCGCCGCGTAGTTGCTCAGGCCGACATGTATCTTGCCATCCAGAAAGGTTCCGGCCGTCAGCACCACGGTGCGCGAGCGAAACTTGATACCGACCTGCGTCACCGCGCCAACCACGCGGTCGCCCTCGACCATCAGGTCATCGACCGCCTGCTGGAACAGCCACAGGTTGGGCTGGTTCTCGACCATGCGGCGAATCGCCGCCTTGTACAAGATGCGGTCGGCCTGCGCGCGGGTGGCGCGAACGGCCGGACCCTTGCTCGAATTCAGGATGCGGAACTGGATGCCGCCCTCGTCGGTGGCCAGCGCCATCGCGCCGCCCATGGCGTCAACCTCCTTGACCAGATGGCCCTTGCCAATGCCGCCAATCGACGGGTTGCAGCTCATCTGTCCCAGCGTTTCGATGTTGTGCGTGAGCAGCAGCGTCTTGCAGCCCATGCGGGCGGCGGCCAGCGCGGCCTCGGTGCCGGCATGGCCGCCGCCGACCACGATCACGTCAAATTCCTGGGGATAAACATAGGGTGAGGTCATCACGCATCTTTCAATAAAGTGGCATTCAGGCCAAGCGCCTGGGCGCCGTTGAACTGGCGGATGTCTGCGGTCACAAACAAATCCACCCCGGCCGCGAGCGCAGCGCCGACGTGCAACGCATCCATGGCGCGCATGGCGCTGGCTTCCAGCGCGCGAATCGCATTGCGCTCGACACTGGCCGACAGGGGCAGAACCTCCATGTCGGAAAAATTGCGCTCCACCTCGGCGCAGGTATCGCGGTAAGACGTTTCGCTGGCCTGGGTTTCGCGACGCACCCGGTTCAGCGCGGAATAAAGCTCGACCTTGCAATGCGGCGCAGCCACCGCCGTCGTGGCGCTGGCCACTAGCGCCAGCACGGCCTCGCGACCGCTTTCAGGCAGGTAGCGCTTGAGCAAGGCGGACGTGTCAAAAAGAATTTTCATGCCGGCTTTTTCACCATGGGGCGCTGTCACGCTCATCGAGCAAGGCCTTGACCGCCGAATAGCCAAGCGGCAACTGCAGCAAGGGTTCAAACGGGCGCTTGTAGCTGGGAATCTCAGCCGCCACGTCGGCCCGGACCGGCACCAGTTCGGCCACAGGCTTTCCATGTCGCAGGATAAGGACGGTTTCACCGCGCTCGACCCGGTCAATCATGGCGGACGCATTCGCGCGGAATTCGCTCAAAGGAATGGTATGCATTTTGTACAAGTAAAATTATTTGTACATTTTATCGGTTTCCCCTTGAAGCAGACCGCGCCGAGGCATTTCCTGGCGGGCTGTGATGAAATCAGTTTCATGACCCCCCCAAAACTCACTCCCAAGCTGCTGGTGTTTGCCGGCAGCACCCGCCTCAATTCCTTCAACCGCAAGCTTGCCGGCGTCGCCGCTACCCTGGCTCGCGCCAGCGGCGCCGAGGTCACGCACATCGAACTCGTGGACTTTGACATTCCGATGTACAACGCCGACCTGGAAGCGCGCGGTACGCCGCCCGACGTGATGAAGCTCAAGGAAATGATGCATGCACACCCGGCCTGGATCATCTGCTCGCCCGAGTACAACGGCAGCTACACCGCCTTGCTCAAAAACACCATCGACTGGGTGTCCAGCCCGGTCAAGGGCGACCCGGATTGGCACGACGGCTTCAAGTCCTTCACCGGCAAGGTGGTCGGCGTGCTCAGCGCGTCGCCCGGCGCACTGGGCGGCCTGCGCTCGCAAAGCCACCTGGTGCCGCTGCTGTTCAATTCGCAATGCTGGGTGGCGCCCAAAACTTTTGCGTTGGGCAAGGCCGGAGATGCGTTCGATGCGCACGATGAACTGGTCAGCGACAGCCACCGCAAGAGCGTGCAGGCGGTGATTGACCAAGTGCTGTTCGCCGCGCAGCGCCTGGCGGCGTGACCGGGCTGGTTTGGCCACATCTTTTTTAATAGCAGACTACGCAGACCAGGATTGCGCAAAAGCCATTTTTTGCTTTCAAATGATGAAAATCAACCGGATGCCCGGCCCGCCTTCGCCATCAATGCCATACTGATTCTTGCCGCTTCCCGTGTCAGCCGGGCGTAGCCAAAACGGTTCACACTTCAAGCGGCTTTTTTAAAACCCAGGAGATACCCATGACCCGTGAAGTTGTAGTTGTCAGCGGTGTGCGCACCGCGATTGGAACCTTTGGCGGCAGCCTGAAGGACACGCCGCCTACCGAACTGGCCGCGCTGGTGGTTCGTGAATCGCTGGCGCGTGCCGGCGTCGAGGGCAAGGACGTCGGCCATGTGGTGTTCGGCCATGTCGTCAACACCGAACCGAAAGACATGTATTTGTCGCGCGTGGCGGCCGTCAACGGCGGCTGCGCCGAAAGCACGCCAGCCTTCAACGTCAACCGCCTGTGCGGCTCCGGCCTGCAGGCCATCATCTCGGCCAGCCAGAGCATCTTGCTCGGTGATGCCGACATCGCCATCGGCGGCGGCGCTGAAAACATGAGCCGCGCACCCTACGCCAGCCTGAACATGCGCTGGGGTGCCCGCATGGGTGACACCAAGATGGTGGACATGGTCGTCGGCGCGCTGCATGACCCGTTTCACACGGTCCACATGGGCGTGACGGCCGAGAACATCGCCGCCAAATGGGGCATCACGCGTGAAGAACAGGATGCACTGGCCGTGCAAAGCCACAACCGCGCCCAGAAAGCGATCGAGGCCGGCTACTTCAAGGAGCAGATCGTTCCCGTGATGCTCAAGAGCCGCAAGGGCGAGGTGGCTTACGACACCGACGAGCATTTCCGCCCCAACTGCACGCTGGCCGACATGGCCAAGCTCAAGCCGGTGTTCATCAAGGAAAACGGCACGGTGACCGCCGGCAATGCGTCGGGCATCAACGACGCCGCTGCGGCCGTGGTGCTGATGGAATCTAGCGTGGCCAAGGCCCGTGGCCTGAAGCCGCTGGCCCGCCTGGTCGCTTATGCGCACGCTGGCGTGGACCCCAAGTTCATGGGCATAGGCCCGGTGCCCGCCACGCAGATGGCGCTGAAAAAAGCCGGCCTCACGATCAATGACCTGGATGTGATCGAGGCCAATGAAGCGTTTGCCGCCCAGGCCTGCGCCGTCAGCCGCGATCTGGGTCTGGACCCGGCCAAGGTCAACCCGAACGGCTCGGGCATTTCGCTCGGCCACCCGATTGGCGCCACCGGCGCCCTGCTGACCGTCAAGGCCGTGTACGAGCTGCAGCGAATCCAGGGCCGCTACGCGCTGGTGACGATGTGCATTGGCGGCGGCCAGGGCATTGCGGCGATCTTCGAGCGCCTGTGAGCGCCTCTAGCCTCTAGGCGTTCGCATCGACCCAGCCCCCGGCCAGCCGCCCGCTGGCCGGGGGCTTTTTTTCTAGCGTCGCGCCACGCGCTGGCCAAGGCCCCGCCCTTTCGCCATGGACTCCAGGCGCAGAACGGCTGCGCCACACATCCGAAGCGCCGTGCGCGGGCTCACGGATGGTCATCGGGCTTGATGCACATCAAACCGGCCCGGCGGGCAGTCTCCAAAATGGGCTCTCATACAAGGAGTGCGCCATGGGTCGCCCGGCCATCATTCACAAGACTCCCGCAGATCTGGCGGTGCCGCCCAACCTGGCCGACTACGCTGCCGCCTGCCGCGCGTTTTCGTGGAATGCCGCCCGGCGTGAACTGGCAGGCCTGCCCGGCGGCGGCCTGAACATCGCCTTTGAAGCCGTGGATCGCCATGCGCAGGGCGCGCGCGCCGATCATGTGGCTTTCCGCTTCCTGGGCAGCCAGGGTCAGCATGACATCCGCTACCGCGATCTTTCCCTGCTCACCAATCGCTTTGCCAACGTGCTCAAGACGCTGAGCGTTCAGCGTGGCGAACGCGTGTTCGTGCTGACCGGGCGCACTCCAGCGCTGTACACGGCGGTGCTGGGCAGCTTCAAGAACGGCTGCGTGGTGTCGCCGCTGTTTTCAGCCTTTGGCCCAGAGCCGCTGGCCACACGCCTCAAGCTCGGCGAAGGCGCGGTGCTGGTCACCACCGACGGGTTGTATGAACGCAAGGTAGCGAAGATTCGTGATCAGTTGCCCGCGCTGCGGCAGGTGCTGCTGGTCAGCGATGAAGGATTGCCGACCGCCATCCCCGGAACGCACGATCTGGCGCAACTTATGGCCGAGGCTTCAGAAGACTTTGACATCGTGGCCACGCAGCCGGAAGACCCGGTCCTGCTGCATTTCACCAGCGGCACCACCGGCACGCCCAAGGGCGCACTGCTTGTGCATGGCGCGGTGGTGACGCACTGGGCCACCGGCCGCTACGCGCTGGACCTGCACCCGGACGACATCTTCTGGTGCACGGCCGACCCGGGCTGGGTCACCGGCACGTCCTACGGAATCATCGCGCCGCTGCTGCATGGCGTGACCTCCATCATCGACGAGGCCGAGTTCGATGCCGAGCGCTGGTGGCGCATCCTGCACGAGCAGCAGGTCAGCGTCTGGTACACCGCGCCCACGGCGATCCGCATGCTCATGAAGGCGGGCGCGGAACTGGCCCGCAAATACGACTACCCGAAGCTGCGCTTTATCGCCAGCGTGGGTGAGCCGCTGAACCCCGAAGCCGTCTGGTGGGGCCAGGACGTGCTGGGTAAGCCGATTCACGACAACTGGTGGCAGACCGAAACCGGCGGCATCATGATTGCCAACCTGCCGGCGCTGGACATCAAGCCCGGCTCCATGGGCCTGCCGCTGCCGGGCGTCGAGGCCGCCATCGTGCGCCAGCGCGCCGATGGCTTGGTCGAACTGATGGATCAGCCCGATCAGGAAGGCGAACTCGCGCTCAAGCGCGGCTGGCCGTCAATGCTGCGCGGCTACCTGAACAACAAGGAGCGCTACCGCAAATGCTTCGCTGGCGACTGGTACCTGACCGGCGACCTGGCAAGACGCGACGCCGACGGTTATTACTGGTTCGTCGGCCGCAGCGACGACGTGATCAAGTCGGCCGGCCACCTGATCGGCCCGTTCGAGGTCGAAAGCGCGCTGATGGAACACCCGGCCGTGGCCGAGGCCGGCGTGATCGGCAAGCCCGACCCCATGGTCGGCGAGGTGGTCAAGGCCTTTGTCTCGCTCAGGCAAGGCTTCGAGCCGACCGAAGCGCTGCGCATGGAACTGCTGGGCCATGCGCGCAAAAAACTCGGCGCCGCCGTGGCGCCCAAGGAAATCGCCTTTTTGCCCACGCTGCCGCGCACGCGCAGCGGCAAGATCATGCGGCGCCTGCTCAAGGCGCGCGAACTGGGCCTGCCCGAAGGCGATACCTCGACGCTGGAGGCTGGCGCATGACCGGCTTGCCCGAAACCGGCCAGACCCTGTCGCTGGACTTGCTGACCGACATGCTGCGCATACGCCGCATGGAGGAAAAGTGCGCCGAGCTCTATGGCGCCGGCAAGATTCGCGGCTTCCTGCACCTCTACATCGGCGAGGAGGCCTGCGCGGCAGGCGCGCTGCGCGCCATCATGGCCGAGATGTACGGCAAGGCGGCCGGCTGCTGCCGGGGCCACGGCGGCTCCATGCACCTGTTCGACGCGGCACGGCGCTTTTATGGCGGCAATGCCATCGTCGGCGGCGGCCTGCCGCTGGCCGTAGGCTTGGCGCTGGCCGACAAGCTGCAGGGCATTGAGCGCGTGACCACCTGCTTTTTTGACGAAGGCGCGATGGCCGAAGGCGCTTTTCACGAGGCCATGAACCTGGCCGCGCTGTGGCAGTTGCCGGTGCTGTTTTGCTGCGAGAACAACCTGTACGCCATGGGCACGGCGCTGGCGCGCTCCGAATCGCAGACCGACCTGTGCGCAAAGGCGGCGAGCTACAAGGTATCCAACGTCAAGGTGGACGGCATGGATGTGCGGGCGGTTCACGAGGCCACGCGCCAGGCGCTGCTGCAGGTGCGCGCAGGCATAGGCCCTTTGTCGAATATGCCACCTACCGCTTTCGCGCCCATTCGATGTTCGATCCCGACCTGTACCGCGACAAGGCGGAAGTCGAGCAATGGAAGCAGCGCGGTCCGATTCACAGCTTCACCGCGCAGCTCAAGGCGGCGGGCGAGCTGACCGAGCAAGCCTTTCTGGCGATGGACGCAAGCGCCGAGGCCGAGGTGGCCGATGCGGTGGCCTTCGCCGAGGCGGCAGAGTTCGAGCCAACAGCCGATCTGCTCAAGGATGTTTACACCCCGCAGGAAACGTCATGAAAATCAGCTACCGCGAAGCCGTGCGCCAGGCGCTGCACGAGGCGCTGACGAACGATCCGCGCGTCTTCCTGATGGGCGAGGACGTGGGCCGTTATGGCGGCAGTTACGCCGTGTCCAAGGGTTTTTTTGATGAATTCGGACCGGAACGGATTCGCGATACGCCCTTGTCGGAGCTGGGCTTTGTCGGCGCTGGCGTCGGGGCGGCGCTGGGCGGCATGCGGCCGATTGTCGAAGTGATGACGGTCAACTTCAGCCTGTTGTCGCTCGACGCCATCGTGAACACGGCGGCCACACTGCGCCACATGTCAGGCGGGCAGTTTTCGGTGCCGCTGGTGCTGCGCATGGCCACCGGCGCAGGCCGGCAGCTGGCAGCTGGCAGCTGGCAGCTGGCAGCTGGCAGCTGGCAGCTGGCAGCTGGCAGCCCAGCATTCGCACAGCCTGGAGAACTGGTACGCCCACATTCCCGGCATCCGCGTGCTGGCGCCAGCGACCGTGGGCGACGCGCGCGGCATGCTGGGCCCGGCGCTGGCCGACCCGGACCCGGTAGTGATGTTCGAGCATGCGCAGCTCTACAGCCTGGAAGCCGAGCTGCCCGATGACTGGCCATGCGACATCACGCACGCCGCCGTGCGGCGCCTGGGCACGCAGCTCACGCTGATCACCTATGGCGGCAGCCTGCCCAAAGCCATGCAGGCGGCCAGCGAACTGGCCAGCGCAGGCATCGATGTCGAAGTGATAGACCTGCGCGTGCTGCGGCCGCTGGACACCGAGACCCTCGCCGCGTCGGTGCGCAAGACGCACCGCGCCGTCATCGTCGATGAAGGCTGGAAAACCGGCAGCCTGGCGGCCGAAATCATGGCGCGGCTCATGGAAGACTGCTTTTACGAACTCGATGCCCCGGTGGCCTGCGTGTGCAGCGAGGAAGTGCCGATTCCCTATGCCAAGCACCTCGAAGATGCCGCGCTGCCGCAGGTCGCCAAAATTATCGCCGTGGTGAAAGGAATGCTCCATGTTTGAGTTCAAGCTGCCCTCGCTCGGCGCCGACATAGACGAAGGCACGCTGCTGGAGTGGAAGGTCAAGCCCGGCGAGGCCGTGCACAAGGGCCAGGTTGTGGTCATCGTGGACACGTCCAAGGCGGCGATCGACATCGAAATCTGGCAGGACGGCACGGTGCAGGAGTTGCGGGTAGCGCCTGGCGACCACGTGCCGGTGGGCGCCGTGCTGGCCAGCTTGAGAGCGCCGGGCGAACCCGCTCCGCCCGCCGCCGTGCAGCCGCCGGCCGCACCAGCAGCGGCCCCAGCCGTCACACGCCGCCAGCGCATTTCCCCCGCTGCGCGGCACAAGGCCCAGGCGCTGGGCCTGGACCTTGGCACGCTCACGGGAAGCGGCGCAGAAGGCGTCGTCACGCTGGCCGACGTCGAACGCGCCGCGGCCTCGGCGGGCGTGCCAAAACCAGCGCAGCCGCCCTCGCCCGCAGCAGACCGCCAACTGGAAACCCGCCGCGCCATTGCCGCCGCCATGAGCCGCTCCAACCGCGAGATTCCGCACTACTACCTACTCGAAACCATTCCTATGCAGAGGGCGCAGCAATGGCTGGAGCAGGAAAACGCAGGCCGCCCCATCACCGAACGGCTGCTGATGGCGGTGCTGCAGCTCAAGGCGGTCGCGCTGGCGCTCAAAAAATACCCCGAGTTCAACGGCCTGTTCCAGGACGAGCAGTTCAAGCCCGCAGCCGCTGTCCACATCGGCGTAGCCATCTCGCTGCGCCAGGGCGGCCTGATTGCGCCAGCCCTGCACAACGTTGCGGCCAAGCCGCTGGCGCTGCTGATGCAGGAACTGGCCGACTTGGTCAGGCGATGCCGCGCCGGCTCGCTGCGCAGCTCTGAAATGACCGACGCCTGCGTGACCGTCACCAACCTGGGCGACCAGGGCGTGCAAGCGGTGATGGGCGTGATCTACCCGCCGCAGGTGGCGCTGGTGGGCTTTGGTAGCATGGCCCCGCGGCCGTGGGTGGACGCGCAAGGCAAGCTGGCCATCATGCCCACCGTCACGGCCAGCCTGGCGGCAGACCACCGGGTCTCGGACGGTCACCGCGGCGCGCTCTTTCTGGCCGAACTGCGCGAGTTGCTGCAGCAGCCCGAGGCGCTGTAAAGGCAGCGCCCGGCGCGCAAAATCTCATCGGAGGACGCCCCCATGAACGATTCTGACTTGCGCAGCACCGTGCTGGCCACGCTGCTGTCGATTGCGCCCGAGGTCGAGGTGGCGTTGCTAAAAGACAACCGGCCACTGCGCCTGCAGGTGGACCTGGACTCGATGGACTGGCTCAATTTCCTGATCGGGCTGAGCCAGCAGCTCAAGGTCGAGATTGCCGAGTCGGACTATGCCGATCTCGTCACGCTCAAGGACCTGCTGGACTATCTGCGCGCCAGGCTGTCGCAAGCATCGTCCGATGCCCCGCCTGAAAGCGCTTGAACCAGCGCAAGCCTTGGGGCTGACCGCAAAAAAATTGCGATGCATCAAGCCGGTAATGCACGCGCAAGCCTAGACTGGCAAGATGCACGCATCTGGCCGAAGTCGCCAGAGCACCCCCCAAGGAGACAAACCATGCTGCCTGCCTACATCACCCACGCCGATTGCGCCCGCCACGAAATGGGCGCCCACCATCCCGAATGCCCCGAGCGGCTGGGCGCCATCAACGACATGCTGCTGGTCAAGGGTCTGCTCGACTACATGCATCCCTACGATGCGCCGCTGGCCACGCTGGAACAACTGGCCCATGCCCATTCCTCGCGCTATGTCAGCGAACTCATGGCCGCCTCGCCAGCCGAGGGCTACCACAAGGTCGATCCCGACACCGACATGAACCCGTTCACCGTCACGGCAGCCCTGCGCGCGGCCGGCTCGGCGGTGCTGGCCACCGACCTGGTGCTGACGGGCGAGGCGCCCAGCGCCTTTTGCTGCGTGCGCCCGCCCGGCCACCATGCGCAGCGCGACGCCGCCATGGGCTTTTGCTTTTTCAACAACGTGGCCGTCGGCATCCGCCATGCGTTGACCAGGCACGGCCTGCAGCGCGTCGCGCTGATCGACTTCGACGTACACCACGGCAACGGCAGCGAAGACATCTTTCGCGGCGACGATCGCGTGCTGATGTGCTCGATCTTCGAGCAGGGCATCTACCCCTTCACCGGCGAAAACGCCACGGGGACGAACATGGTCAATGTCGGCCTGCCGTCGCGCTCGGGCAGCGACCTGTTCCGCGAAGCCGTCTCCGCCCACTGGCTGCCCGCCCTGGACGCCTTCAAGCCCGAGCTGATCTATATTTCCGCCGGCTTCGACGGCCACCGTGAAGACGACATGGGCAACCTGGGACTGGTCGAGGCCGACTACGAATGGGTCACCCGGCAGATCATGAAAGTGGCCGAACAGCACTGCCAGGGCCGGGTCATCTCCTGCCTGGAAGGCGGCTACGTCCTGAGCCCGCTGGCGCGTAGCGTGGCGGCGCATGTCAAGGTGCTGATTGGCGCCGACTGATTTCCCTTGCCGCCTCGATGCAGGCGCATCGTCGCGGCCAGGGCCGCAGCACGGCGGGGCGGGCCACGGCCCATCGAATTTAAAAATAGCAATGAAATGAAAGCCCTCTTATGGACAAGCACTACCTCACCCCGCTTTTCGCCCCCCAGTCCATCGTCGTCTTTGCCGGCGATGTCGATGACCCGGACAGCCTGACCTCGCGCGCCCGGGTGCTGCACCAGGCGCTGCGCGCCCAGAAATACACCGGCACGCTGCAGTTCCTGAACGTCAACACCACCGGCACGCTGGCCGACCTGGCACAAACCGGCGCCGACCTGGCGATCATTGCGCTGCCGCCTGGGGAAGTCGCCGCCGCGCTGGAAATTGCCGGGCGCATGACCTGCCGCTCGGCGCTGGTGATCACCAGCGGCATCAATGCCGACGGCGCCGCCGAACTCAAGAAGATCGCCCGCCGCGAAGGGGTTTTCCTGATGGGGCCCAACGGCCTGGGCCTGCAGCGCCCGCACCTCATGCTCAACGCGAGCGCCGCCGGGCCGATGGCCAGGGCGGGTTCGCTGGCGCTGGTGTCGCAGTCCGGCGCGCTGACGTCGTCCATCCTCGACTGGGCCAGCAAGAACGGCGTCGGCTTTTCATCGGTGGTGTCACTGGGGCCCAACACCTCGGTCGATATTGCCCAGGTGCTCGATTTCCTGGCCAACGACCGGCATACCCAGAGCATCGTCATCTACCTCGAAGGCATTTCCAGCGCGCGCCGTTTCATGAGCGCGCTGCGCTCGGCGGCCAACGCCAAGCCGGTGGTGGTGCTCAAGGCCGGCCGACGGCCCGCTGGCAACGAGGCCGCGCAAACCCACAGCGGCGCCATCGTCGGCAGCGACGATGTGTTCGACGCTGCCCTGCGCCGCGCCGGCGCGGTGCGTGTGCGCTCGTTTGTCGAGCTTTTTTCGGCCGCCAAGTGCCTGGCCTCGCGCTACCGCCCGGTCGGCAACCGGCTGGCCATCGTCACCAACGGCGGCGGTCCGGGCGTGCTGGCCGCCGACTGGGTCAATGAAATCCACCTGGAACTGGGCAGGCTGTCGCCGGAATCGTCCAGCGCCCTCAAGCTGCTCTTGCCCGAACTGGCGTCGCTGTCCGACCTGATCGACCTGTCCGAGGAAGCCACGCCTGAACACTACAAGGCCGCCATCGAGGCCGCCGGCAAGGACCGGCAGATCGACGGCGTGCTGGCGATCTTCTCGCCCAAGGAAGGGGTTGATGCCGCCGAAGTGGCGCGCACGCTGGCCGAGGTCAAGCGCAGCATGGGCAAGCCGCTGCTGTCGTGCTGGATGGGCGATGCGTCGGTGGTGGCGGGGCGCGGCGTTTTGAACGACGCGGCGATTCCTACCTTTCGCACGCCAGAAGCGGCGGTCGGCGCGTTTGGCAACATCGCGTCGTTCTACAAGAACCAGCAACTGCTTCAGCAAACGCCGCCGCCGCTGACCACGATGGCCAAGCCCGACATCGAAGGCGCGCGCCTGATCATCGAGAACGTGCTGGCCGAGCGCCGCAAGGTTCTGACCGAGATGGAATCAAAGACGCTGCTGTCGGCGTTTCACATTCCGGTCACGCAGACCATCCTGGCGCGCACCGCCAACGAGGCGATGATGATCGCCACGCAGCTCGGCTTTCCAGTGGCGCTGAAGATCGACTCGCCCGACATCAGCCACAAGTCCGATGTCGAAGGCGTGGCGCTGAACATCCTGAACGCCACCGGCGTGCGCGACACCTTCACCGAGATGATGCAAACCGTCGCCCGCCTCAAGCCCAATGCGCGCATCAACGGCGTGACGGTGCAGACCATGGCGCGCGCCAGGCGCGGCCGCGAAGTGTGCGTCGGCCTGGTGACCGACGACCCGTTCGGCCCGGTGATTGCCTTTGGCGCCGGCGGCACGATGATCGAGCTGATCGACGACCGGGCGATGGAATTGCCGCCGCTCAACCAGTTCCTGGCGCGCCACCTGATCGGACGCTCGCGCGTGGCCGAAACCCTGGGCGCCTGGCGCGGCGCCGCGCCGGTGAACATGAAAGCGCTGGAGCAGATCCTGCTGCGCGTCTCGGAAATGGTCTGCGAGCTGCCCCAGCTGCGCGAGATGGACATCAACCCGATCATCGTCGACGAATCCGGCGCCGTGGCGGTCGATGCCCGCATCGCGATCGACCATGCGCCGCAAGCCGTCAACGGCCGCGCCAACACCTACAGCCACCTGTCGATCCTGCCGTATCCGGCGCGCTACGAGCAGGTCTGGCCCTTGCGTGGCGGCGGCGAATACACCGTGCGCCCCATCCACCCGGACGATGCCCAGATGCTGCAGGAAATGATGTCGCACCTGTCGCAGGAAAGCCGCTATTTCCGCTTCATCTCGTCCATTGTCGAGCTGCCGCCCAGCATGCTGGCGCGCTTCACGCTGATCGACTATGACCGCGAAATGGCGCTGGTCGCCGTATTCAAGGAACGCCGCTCGGGCGCCAATGGCGAGGTGCCGGAAACCGAGCGCATCGTCGGTGTTTCACGCTACGTCACGAATCCCGACCAGTCGAGCTGCGAGTTCGCGCTGGTGGTGGCCGACGACTTCAGCGGTAAGGGCCTGGGCTCGCGGCTGATGCTCAGCATCATGGACGTGGCCCGGGAAAAGGGCTTGTCGGAAATAGAAGGCCTGGTGCTGGCGCACAACCCCGGCATGCTCAAACTCATGAAAAGCCTGGGCTACACCATCAAGTCGTTTGCCGAAGACCCGGATTTCAAGCTGGTGACGCATACGCTGTAGCCGCAACGTTTTTGCTATTTAATTTATAGCTTTTCACCCAATCAGATCGTGCGCAATACGCATGTTTGATGCTGAAAAAGTCGCTTGTCGGCTAAAACGGATGCGCGCTGGCACAGGCAGGCGTTTCAACCCCAGCACGGCATAACCCTATCACTGCCATTGGAAGTATTTGATTGATGGTTTGCTGCCCAAAATCTATAGTCGAGCAGGTAACAAATCGCAAACAAACCACAGTGAGAACTATGTCAAACGAAATGAAATGCCCTTTTTCCAGCGGCGCTCTCAAGTCCCCAGTGGCGGGTGCCAGGACAAACGCGGACTGGTGGCCCAATCATCTCAGCCTGAATATTTTGCAGCAGCATTCCGAGCGCTCAAACCCCATGGGCAAGGCGTTCAACTACGCTGAAGCGTTCAAGACGCTTGACCTGCATGCCGTGGTCCAAGACCTCCATGCGCTGATGACGGATTCCCAGGACTGGTGGCCGGCTGACTATGGTCACTACGGCCCGTTTTTCGTCCGCATGGCCTGGCACAGTGCGGGCACCTACCGCATTGCCGACGGTCGCGGTGGCTCAGGCTTTGGCACGCAGCGCTTTGCGCCGCTCAACAGCTGGCCGGACAACGTGAGCCTGGACAAGGCGCGCCGTCTGCTGTGGCCGGTCAAGCAAAAGTACGGCCGCAAAATCTCCTGGGCTGACCTGATCGTTCTGACCGGCACAGTCGCCATGGATTCGATGGGCTTGAAGACTTTCGGCTTCGCCGGTGGCCGCGAAGACGTCTGGGAGCCAGGCGAGGACATTTATTGGGGCCCTGAAGACACCTGGCTTGGCAACCAGCGCTACACCGGCGATCGCGAACTTGAGCAGCCACTGGGCGCTGTTCAGATGGGCTTGATCTATGTGAACCCGCAAGGACCGGACGGCAACCCCGACCCAGTCGCCGCAGCCCGCGATATTCGCGAAACCTTCGCCCGCATGGCGATGAATGACTATGAAACCGTGGCGCTTTGCGCTGGCGGACACACCTTTGGCAAATGCCATGGCGCGGCCTCCGAGGACTACAAAGGCCCGGAACCCGAGGGCGCCAGCATTGAAGCGCAAGGCCTTGGCTGGACCAGCAGCTTTGGCAGCGGCAAGGGTGTCGATACGATTTCCAGCGGGCTCGAAGGCGCCTGGACGGCCAGCCCCATCACATGGGACAACGGTTACTTCGACACGCTGTTCGGCTACGAGTGGGAACTGACAAAAAGCCCTGCCGGCGCGCACCAGTGGAAGCCCCAAAACGGCGCTGGCGCGGGCACCGTGCCTGACGCCCACGACCCTTCCAAACGCCATGCGCCCTTCATGGCCACGACCGACCTGTCCCTGCGGATGGACCCGGTCTACGAAAAGATTTCCCGGCATTTCCACCAGAACCCGCAAGAGTTTGCAGACGCCTATGCCAAGGCCTGGTACAAGCTGACACACCGTGACATGGGCCCGATTGCCCGCTACCTGGGTCCCTTGGTTCCAAAAGGCGAGCCGCTGTTGTGGCAAGACCCGGTGCCTCCGGTCGATCACGAACTGGTCGGGGCGGACGACGTCGCGGCACTCAAGGCAACGGTTCTTGCCTCCGGACTGTCCATCTCGCAACTGGTCTCGACGGCCTGGGCATCGGCGGCAACCTTTCGCGGCAGCGACAAGCGCGGCGGGGCCAACGGGGCGCGCATTCGCCTGGCGCCGCAAAAGGACTGGGAAGCGAACCAGCCGGCCCAGCTGGCAATGGTGCTGCAGACCCTGGAAAGCATCCAGCGGGACTTCAACGGCATGCAGTCGGGTAACAAGAGAATTTCTCTGGCTGACATGATCGTTCTGGGCGGGTGCGCAGCGGTTGAGGCCGCTGCCAAAAAGGCCGGTCACGACGTGACGGTTCCGTTCATGGCCGGGCGCACCGATGCGTCGCAGGAGCAGACCGATGTGGACTCGTTCGCCGTGCTGGAACCGTCTGCCGACGGCTTTCGCAACTTCATCAAGAAAGGTCACTCACGGCCAGCGGCTGAACTGCTGATCGACCGCGCCAACCTGATGACATTGACGGCTCCAGAGATGACGGTACTGATCGGCGGCATGCGCGCGCTCAATGCCAACGTCGGACAAGCCCGGCACGGAGTTTTCACCCAGCAAGCTGAAACGCTGACCAACGACTTTTTCGTGAACCTGCTGGACATGCGCACCCAGTGGCAAAAGTCGGCGGCTTCCGAAGACGTGCTGGAAGGGCGCGACCGGGCCTCGGGTGAAATCAAGTGGACAGGCACGGTCGTTGATCTGATCTTCGGTTCGAACTCCCAGCTCCGCGCCCTTGCGGAAGTCCATGCGTGCAGCGATTCGCAGCAGACGTTTGTGCATGACTTTGTGGCAGCCTGGACCAAGGTGATGAACCTTGACCGCTACGACCTTGCATGATCTGAAGAAGAATTTTCAGGGTCTTGCCGCGCGCAGCCGCGACCGGGCATCGGACCATCCCGAACCCGAACCCGATCGCGGCCAGCGCGACTGAACCGTTTTTTTCAGGCAGTGCTGGTTCGTTCCAGTGCTACTTGCTCATCACAACAGCTTCATGCTTTTGGCCGCATTGCGCAACTCGGCACGAAAGTCCGGATGCGCAATCGCGATCAGCGCCTCGCAGCGCTGGTGGGCGGTCTTGCCGCGCAGCTGGGCCACGCCGAACTCGGTCACCACGTAGTTGATGTCGTTCTTGCTGGTGCTGACGTGTGTGCCGGGTGATAGCACCGGCACGATGCGCGAAATCGTGTCGTGCTTGGCTGTCGAGGGCAGCACGATGAAGGCCTTGCCGCCATTGGAGCGGTTGGCAGAGCGCACGAAGTCGGTCTGGCCGCCGGTGCCGGAGTAGGGCGCAAAGCCCAGGCTTTCCGAGCCGCACTGGCCCATGAAGTCGATCTGCATCGTCGCATTGATAGCATGCAGGTTGTCGTTCTGGCCGGCCAGGTAGGGGTCGTTAGTGAAATTGACCGGGTGCATCTCGACCGACGGGTTGCGGTGCAAAAAGTCGTACAACTTTTTCGAGCCCAGCGCAAAGGTCGCCAGCATCTTGCCGGGCAAATAATTCTTCTTGCGGTTGGTGATGGCGCCGGCCTCGACCAGCGTCATGATGCCGTCGCCGATCATTTCGGTGTGCACCCCCAGGTCGTGCTTGTGCGTCAGTTGCATCACCACCGCGTCGGGGATGCCGCCATAGCCGATCTGCAGCGTGGCGCCGTCCGGGATCATGTCAGCGACGTACTTGCCGATGGCTTCCTGCACCGGACCGATCTTGGGCAGCCCGACTTCGAGCAGAGCGTCCTCGCTTTCCGTCAGCGCGGTGACCTGCGAAATGTGGATGTGGCAGTTGCCGTTGGCAAACGGCACGTTCGGATTCACTTCGAGCACGACCGCCCGCGCCTGCGCAATGGCCGCCATGGTGTAGTCGGGCGCCAGCGACAGCGAGAAAAAGCCGTGCTCGTCCATGGGCGAGGCCATGGACATCACCACATCGGCAGGCAGCAGCTTGCGGCTGAGCAGGTCGGGCAGCTCGGAGAAATTGGCCGAGATGAAATCGGTCCAGCCTTCCTGGCCGCCGGCGCGTGAAATGCCGCTGAAGAAATAGGCCGCATGCCGCACATGGCCGGTGGTGTCAGGGTCGAAGTAATCGTATTTGCGCACCGGCAGGATTTGCGAAACCTGCACGTTGCGGAATTCACGGCGCGCGCTTGAGAGCGCTGTGAGCAGGGCCGGCGGCTCGCCCACGGCCGTGGGCACCACCACCGTGTCACCGTTCATGACGACCCCGATGGCATCGGCGGCGGACATGCGTTTTTGCTGGTAAAGGGTTTGAATCGACAAGGGCAGCTCTCTGGGTTAAATGGCTTGGGGCCATGGCGCGCGTGCCATAGGGAAGCCCGGGATAAATGGACAGCCTGAGCCTGGCCGGAACCCGGATCAGCCACCGCCGCGCTGCATGTAAAGGTCAAAGCGCTTCATGAAAGTGTAGCGCTGGCGCTCGTCGAGTCCGGCAAAAGAAAAAGCTGCCAGCAGGCGCGGAATCCGGGCGCTTCCCAGCACCCGGGGCGGGGCGGGCTGCCAGGCAATGCGCAGGCTGCCCGGGCCGATGCGGACCTCTACGCTGGCACCGTCGCGCTGCCAGGCGTGCTCGCCCAGCGCAGCGGGCAGCCAGCCCAGCCACTCGGCTTCGGTGCAGCCCATGTCGCGCTCGAAATGTTCGGCGTAATGCGATTGCACGCTGTTGTCAGCCGCCGGCAATCGGCGGCCAGATGGCCAGCACGTCGCCTTCGGCCAGCGTGGTGGTCAAGCGCAGCTCCGGCTCGATGTAGCGGCCATTGACCAGCACCAGGTGCACGAGCTTGGGCGGCAGGCCGAAGGGCTCGATGATCTGGCTGATGGTGGCCTCGGGCGCCACGTCCAACTCGACGATATTGCTGCGGCGCGAACCCACCGGCAGGTAGTCGGTCAGCGTGGCGAACAGCTTGAAGGTGATGTTCATCGGCGGCGCCCGTCGCCCGCGCCGTTCCACTCGCCCTGCGCCTGGGCGCTGGCCAGGTAGGCCTGCATCAGCCGGGTCGGGTCCTGCCTGAGCTTGTCCTTCCACGGGCCGAGGTGCACCGCGCCTTCGACCAGGCCGCGCATCACGCCGACATGCTCGGTCCAGCCGACGCTGTTGCAGCCGACCAGCACATCGTCCTTGAACTGCAGGCTCAGGTGCCGGCCTTGGCCGCCGCCGGCCTGGGTGTCGGTCAGCTCAACGTGTTCGCCCTGCTCGCTGCCCGGCACGCCCTGCCAGTTGCCAAAGCTGGTCGAGATCAGGCCGAGCGTGTCGAGCACGTTGATCTGCGTCACGCCGCGCAATTCGGTGGTTTGCCCGACCATGTTGAGCGCCGCCACCCGCGCCTGCTCGGCCGCGTTCGGCTGGATGGCGCTGACAATCGTCGAGCCGCTGACCTTGTCGAAGGCCTCGGCGCAGTCGCCGGCGGCATACACGCCGGGCGCGCTGGTCTGAAGGTGCTCGTCGGTCAGCACGCCCTGCAGACAGGTGATGCCGGAGTGCTCCAGAAAGCCGATGTTGGGCCTGACGCCGGTGGCGCTGATGACCAGGTCGGCGGCCACGCTCTGCCCATTGGACAGGCGCACCGACAAAGGCGCGCCAGGCAAAATTGCCTCGACCCGCGTGCCGGTGAACACCTGAACGCCCTGGCTTTCGCACCAGTCGCGGATCATGCCGCCGGCCACGGGGCCCATCATGCGCGGCACCATGCGGTCGCCCATCTCGACCACACTGAGCTGCACGCCGCGCTGCATCAAGGCTTCCATGATGATGCAGCCGATGAAGCCGGCGCCCATCTGCAGCACGCGCGCGCCGGGCCGGGCCAGCGCCATGATTTTTCGCGCGTCTTCGAGCGTCCAGCACGGATGCACGCCGGCGCTGTCGATGCCCGGAATCGACGGGCGGGCAGGGCGCGAGCCGGTGGCGATCAAAAGCCGGTCGTAACTGAGGTTTTCGCCGCTACTGAATGCTATTTTTTTTGTAGCTATATCCACTGATGCAGCATGCGCAAACAGCTGATTTATCTTCAAATCGGCAAAATGCGACGGCGTTTTGCGAAGGTAAGTGCCCGCCTCTTCGATGTTGCCCATCAGCAAATAGGGAATCGCCATGCGCGAATACGGCGGCTCGGCTTCGTCGCCGACCAAGGTGATGGTGTCCTGCGGCGCGTGCTTGCGGATGGTTTCAGCGGCAATCACACCGGCCGGGCCGGCGCCGAGGATGACGTGGTGGGTCATGAAATCTTTCTCTGAAAATTAACAAGGGCCGAGCTGCCCGATTTCCACCTTCCCCCTTTGGGGGAAGGCCGGGATGGGGCCTCCCCGAATCCGGCCCTGGCCAAATCAATCTTGGCAGTCGGCATGTTTCAGGCAAGTTCTGAAAAGGTGAGCGGCTGGCGTTCGGCCTGCGTTGGCCCCCATCCCAACCTTCCCCCAGCGGGGGAAGGAGCAAGAAAAAGAGCGGAGAACTACAGGCTGAGCCGCTCGCGGGTTTCAGCCGTCGGCACGCCTTCGGCATCCCAGCCGCGCGCGGCATAGTATTTGGGCAGCATCTCGGCCAGCATGTTGACCTTGCCCTTGGCCGGTCCGGTCTTGGCGGCTTCCGTCAGCAGGCGTTTGGGCAGCGAATCGTCCGCCTTGGTGAAGCCGGCGGCGTTGTTGAACTCGCGCTCCATGTTCCAGATACGCTCGCCGATTTTCTCCAGCTCCTCGGTGGTGAACTGTTCCCCGCAGGCGGCCTGAATCTGCGGAGCCACATCAGCCAGGCCCCAGGCAAACGAGGTGAACACGCAGATCCCGGCCGAATCGAACGCCGCTGTCGCGTCCTGAAAGGCTTTCACCAGTTCGGGTTTGCCTTCGTGCTCCAGCGGGTCGGTCTTGACCGGAATGCCCAGCACTTCCGACGCAATGGTGTAGCCGCGCAAATGGCAGCCGCCCCGGTTGGACGTGGCATAGGCCAGACCGATGCCCTGGATGGCGCGGCCGTCATAGGCAGGAAACTCCTGGCCCTTGGACGACATCGACAAATCGGGGTGGCCGTATTGGGCTGTCAGGCGTTTGGAGCCCTGGCCGATTTCCTTGCCGAATCCCCGGCCGTGGATGGTTTCCTCGGCCAGAAAGGCCAGCGCAGCGGCCGAGCCGAACGGCGCCTCGATGCCAAGCTGCTCCTTGCTCAGCACGCCCATCTCGTACAGCTCCATCACCGCGCCCAGCGTGGCGCCAAAGCTGATCGGGTCGATGCCTTCCTCGTTGCACAGCATGGTGACGTATTGCAGCGTTTCCAGGTCCTTCACGCCGTTGGCCGCGCCCAGCGCCCAGGCGGCTTCGTATTCGAGCCCGCCCGATGCGCCCCAGTACTGCGGTTTGTTGGCCACGGTGAAATGGCCCTTGTCCATCTTGCTGATGCGCCCGCAGGCAATCGTGCAGCCGAAGCAGGCCTGGTTGGTCAGCAGTTGCGCCTTGCCGTCGGTCTCGCGCGGCGTGGCCATGGCTTCGGCCGAGATGTCCTTGGCGTTTTCGAACTGCACATCCTGGTGGTTGCGCGTCGGCAGTCCGCCGATCTCGTTGATGACGTTCATCAGCACCTGCGTGCCGAAGGTCGGCAAGCCCTGGCCGGTCACGGCGTTGTCATGCAGGATTTTTTTCTTCTCGTAGGTCACCTTCATGAAGGCTTTCGGGTCGCGCACATTGCCCACGCCCTTGGTGCCGCGCACCGCAATGGCTTTCAAGTTCTTGCTGCCCATCACCGTGCCCACGCCCGAGCGGCCGGCGGCGCGGTGCAGGTCGTTGACGACGGCGGCATACAGCACACCGTTTTCACCAGCCTTGCCGATGCACGACACGCGGATCAGCGGGTCCTGCAGGCTTTTCTTGATCAGCGGCTCGGTTTCCCAGACGCTCTTGCCCCAGAGGTGGGTGGCGTCGCGCAGTTCGGCCGTGTCGTCGTTGATGTAGAGATACACCGGCGTCGGCGATTTGCCTTCAAAAATCACCATGTCCCAGCCAGCCATCTTGAGCTCGGCGCCCCAGTAGCCGCCCGAATTGGAGCAGGCGATGGCGCCGGTCAGCGGCCCCTTGGTGATGACGGTGTAACGCCCGCCGGTCGAGGCCATGGTGCCCGTGAGCGGCCCGGTCGCCCAGATGATCTTGTTGTCGGGCGACAGCGGATCGACTTTCGGATCGACTTCGGACACCAGGTATTTGCTGCCGAGTCCGCGCGAGCCCAGGTAGCTGTGCGCCCAGTCCATGTTCAGCGGTTCGGCGGCGACGGTGCCGGCGGTGAGGTTGACGCGGAGAATTTTTCCAGCCCATGACATGTTCGTTGCTCCTTAAATGGCTGAAGGCTGGTTGCCCAGCTTGTCGGCCCATTGCGCCATCCTGCCCAGGCCGGTCCAGTTGGCGTCGATGAAGGTGATGGCGGCCGTCGGGCAGGCTTCGGCGCAGGCCGGCTCGCCGCCGCACAGGTCGCACTTTTGCACCTTGCCGGTCTCCGCAACGTAGTTGATGGTGCCGAACGGGCAGGCGATGGTGCAGACCTTGCAGCCGACGCAGGTCGATTCGTTGACCACCTTGGCGCCCGTGGCGCGGTCCACCACGATGGCCTCGACCGGGCAGGCATGCAGGCACCAGGCTTCGTCGCACTGGGTGCAGGTGTAGGGCACCTTCTTGCCGGTGTCGTGGAAGTCGAACACCTTGATGCGCGACTTGGCGGGGGCGAAAACGCCGTAGTTCTCAAACGAACACGCCATCTCGCACTGCAGGCAGCCAGTGCATTTTTCAGGGTTGATGTGCAACACCTTTTGCATGAAGAAAACTCCTTGGGTAATGGCACCCCAAAGATGCCTTGCCTATGAATCGAACTGCATAGACATTGTTGGGTTCAACCGGTCTGGCGGCCCTTCGTATTAACCCGGATAACGGGCTTGTTTTTACCTTCGCGGTCGTGTGAAATCCGGCGGACTTGCGGCAGCACCGGTAACCGGAAGTAATGCTGCACGGACACGCGCATCCAAGTCCAGACCTTGCGGGTAGTACCGAGGTGGCGTGCTGAAACGCCACCGGCTGAACAAGCCAGTGATCGTCTTTCATGCGCAAGGGAGCAAGCATTGCGAGCGCGAGCCCGGCTGCGGCTTATAGTTGCCTCACCTCGCGTTTGCGGCCCTGCTTTTCAATGGGTCGGGCGCGGGTTGTTTTTATCAGGAGTTTTTTTATGTTTCCCGAGTACCGCGACCTCATCACCCAACTCAAAACCAACGACGCCCATTTCACCCGGCTGTTTGAAGAGCACAACGCCGTGGACCAGCAGATCAAGAACATGGAGTCGCGCATCGAACCAGGAACTTCCGACGAGATCGAAGTCCTGAAGAAAGAAAAACTGCAGCTCAAGGACCAGCTTTACGTCATCCTGAAAAAGGCTGAAACCGAAAGCTGAGAACCTTCAGGCCATCCCATTACACACAAGTCACCCATCGTTGAACTGTCGGGCATAACGGGCACCCTCGACAAAGACGGCAATCTC